>NZ_JBIRAW010000011.1:0-283409 GCF_044326315.1 Actinomadura sp. 9N407
CAGGCAGCGGTCGTCGAACGGCTGGGCCGCATCGGGCCGGAACGTGATCGGCTTGGACTCGGCCCTGCGGCGCCGCCCGGACCGCTCACCACCCAGCAGCCCGGCGCCGATCTGGGCGTGCAGCGTGGTGTAGGCGTCGGCGGTCTTACGGATCACATGCAACGCCGGCTGCGCCGATAGCCCGGCCGCCTTCAGCTCCGCATAGACCAGCTTTTGCAACCCGGCACGGGAGAACACCCTCTTCTCGTACGCGGCCGCCGACACCCGATCGGCCAGCGCGTTGCAGGCGGGCAGAGTCGCCGCCAGCGTCGACGCCTGCTCAGGCGTCGGCAGCAACTTCACCTGCACCACCAGCTTCATAGCCGAAAACCTTACCGAGTCCGGCACCGAACCGACCGAGTCAACGGCGAAGCCGACCACATCCACCCGCCGCCTGCAGGACGGCACCTCCGGTCCCGCCCTACTTCGCCACCTCCTGCCGCGGCACCCCCTCAACATCATCAAGAAGTAACACCGACCAGCGGAAACGTCCCGGCCAGTATTGGTTCGGCCAGGCGGCACCGGCGCGCTGCGACACTCCGGAAGCGATTCCTCCCGACCCTGAAGCTGACGGACCGGGATTCCTCGCTAGAACCACTTGAACCTCCACCCGGGTGGAACTCCTACCGTACGGGCGAGAGCAAGGGAGACGAAAATGACCACATTGTCAGCCGAACGACTCGCCGCCGGTCTGCGGGAAGAGACGGGCGCCTTCGCCGCGATCGTCGCCGGGGGCGATCCGGAGGGACGGGTGCCGACCTGCCCCGAATGGACGCTGAAGGACCTCGTCGAGCACATCGGACAGGCGTTCCGCTGGACGGCGGACCTCGTCGAGAGCCACGCGAGCACCCCCGAGTCCCTGCTGCCACCCGCCGAGGAGGTGGCGCCGGGCGACTGGGCCGCGTGGCTGAAGGAGGGCGCGGAGCGGCTGGCGGACGCCGGAGTACGGAACGCGTCCGTCGAGGTGTGGACGTTCCTGGGCCCCAGGCCGGCGGTCTTCTGGCCCCGGCGGATCCTGCACGACCTGGTCATTCACCATGCCGATGCCGCGCTGGCGCTCGGGAAGCCGTACGTCGTCGCGCCGGACCTGGCGGCCGACACGATCAGCGAGGGGCTGGAACTGCTGGCCGGCCCGGGGGCGGCCGCGCGCAAGCCCGAACTGGCCGAACTGCGCGGAACGGGCGAACGGCTGCGGCTCCAGCCGCCTGAGGGCGACGGCTGGCTGATCACCCGTACCCCGGAGGGCGTGGCCTGGACGCGCGGGAACGGTGACGCGGACGTCGTCCTGGAGGGGCCGCTCAACGATCTCGTGCTGGTGTTCTCGCGGCGGCTTCCCGCGGACGGGTCGCGCGTGACCGTGACGGGCGAGCGCGCCCTGCTCGATCACTGGCTGGCCCGCACCGCGTTCTGAACAGCGCCGCACGGTCCCGAACGAGGATTCGCCTAGGGTCGTCGCATGGTGACGCCCGCAGAATCCCCCGCCGAGCCCCCGGACCACCTCACCGATCCCCGCGACCTCCTCACCGGCTACCTCGACTACTACCGCGACGCGCTGCTGCGCAAGCTCGACGGCCTGCCCGACGAGGCACTGCGCAGCGCCCCGCTGCCGTCCGGATGGACGCCCCTGCAGCTGTTCAAGCACCTGACGTACGTCGAGATCCGCTGGCTGCGCTGGGGTTTCGCGGGCGAGGACATCGAACGGCCGTGGGGCGATCGCGGAGCGGGCGGCCGCGATCCGAGCGGGCCCTGGCACGTGGGCGAGGACGAGTCGTTCGAGGACCTGCGGGCGGCGTTCCTGGAGACCTGCGAGCGCTCGCGGCGGATCGTCGCCGGCGCCTCGCTGGGCGAGTACGCGCCGCCCAGTCCCCGGTTCGAGGATCCCGAGCGGCCCGCGTCGCTGATCTGGATCCTGTTCCACCTCCTGCAGGAGTACGCGCGCCACCTGGGTCATCTCGACGCGGCCCGGGAACTCATCGACGGCAAGGTGGGCGAGTAGAAGAGCTCGCCCGTGAACGCGCCTCGTACGGTACGACTCCCGACCACCACCCACGCGAACAGC
The DNA here is from genome assembly GCF_044326315.1 of Actinomadura sp. 9N407. Lineage (NCBI taxonomy): Bacteria > Bacillati > Actinomycetota > Actinomycetes > Streptosporangiales > Thermomonosporaceae > Actinomadura > Actinomadura sp. 9N407. The sequence goes on from NZ_JBIRAW010000011.1 coordinate 2,099, forward strand.
AGCAGGGCGTAAAGGAGCACGGCCAATCCGGTGAATACGTGAAGGCCGGTCAGGCCGGCAAGCCCGGCGGCACCGGTGACGCACGTACCGACAGGGAACGTGTAGGCCCACCAGGTCATGGCGAACGGCATGCTCTGACGCAGTGCGCGGATATTGGCCGTCAAGGCCAGGGCCAGCCACAGGAGCGCAAAGCCCATGACCGGGACGCCATAGAGGATCGCGAAAGCCTCCATTGCCTTCTCGTACTGCGGAGCGGCCGTGGCAGAGGCCTTCGCGAGCTGGACAACGGCTGTCGTGGACTGCCCCAAGGGGCCGAGAACGAGGAACAGCGTGGGCGTCAGCGTGACAGGGCTGAGCATGCCGTTCGCCAGTCCGGACCAGATGCCCGGTAGCAGGACCAGTGTTCCAAGGAGGCTCGCGCCGAACAGCGCGTAGCAGCCGTACAGCATCGTGGCCTGCGCCTGGCCGGGCGGCAGATGCGGGATCAGCGATGGCCCGAGCGCGGCGGCGACCATTGGCGCCACGATGGGCAGCAGCCACCCCGGAACGGCTCCGCCCTCCATACGCCAGCGCGTGACCATGAGGTACGGGATGCCGAACGCGACCACTACCGCGTACACCGCTCCAATGGTCCAGAGCACCACATCGATGGTGACCGCGGCGTGCGCGCCCAGGACGTCTGGGCCTAGGACAAGGGTGCCTTGCCCTACGGCAAGCATCGCCATTGGCGGGCAGCCGTAGAAAATGGCGTTGGAAGGGTTATCGAGGAGCTGGGTCTTGGCCTCGTCCCAATAAACGATTACGTGCGCCACACGTACGGCGACGACGAAGGCCAGCAGCACGAACGACAGCAGCCAGACCCCTACCGCGAACGCATGCAGACCTGGTCCGTGGACCGGAAGCGCGTGCGCTCCGTTGGCCACGATCGCCGTCCCCATGACGGCCGCATGCCACTGGGGCCCGAACATCTTCACCATGGCCCCACCCTCGCGGGCGAACCCGCACGTCACTAGGGGGGTTGGCCCTATGGGCACATAAGGCCAGCTTATGAGTGGCCATAGGATGGGCCCATGCCCTTCACACACCGCGTACCCGATCTGGGAGCCCTGGAGCTGCTGCTGGCCGTCGTACGGCTGGGCAGCGTGGGCCGGGCGGCGGCCGAAGTGGGCGTCACCCAGCCCGCCGCCAGCGCGCGGATCCGTTCGATGGAACGGCAGATCGGCGTCGCCCTGCTCGAACGCTCGCCGCGCGGCTCCCGTCCCACCGAGGCCGGGGCCCTGGTGGCGGAGTGGGCCCGGCAGGTCCTGGACGCCGCCCAGGCGATGGACGCGGGGATCGCCGCCCTGCAGGACCGCCGGGACGCGCGGCTGCGGGTCGTGGCGAGCCTCACCGTGGCCGAGTACCTGATGCCCGGGTGGCTGGTCGCCCTGCGCGAGGCGCGTCCCGACACGGCCGTGACGCTGCGTACGGCCAACTCCACGGCGGTGGCGGAACAGGTGCGGACCGGCAAGGCCGACCTCGGGTTCGTCGAGGGGATCCGTACACCGGCGGGGCTCAGCGGCACGGTCGTGGCCTCCGACCGGCTGGTCGTGGTGGTGGCCCCCCGGCACCCGTGGGCCCGCCGCCGCTCCGGCGTGACGGCCGAGGAACTGGCCGGCACTCCCCTGATCCTGCGCGAGGAGGGCTCCGGCACGCGCGAGGTGCTCGACCGGGCGCTCGCCTCGTTCGGCGGTACGGCCCCTCCACAGCTGCAGCTCGCCTCGACCACCGCGCTCAAGGCGGCGGCCGTGTCGGGCGCCGGACCGGTCGTGGTGAGCGAGCTGGCGGCGGCCGACGAGCTGGCCGGCGGCCGACTGATCGCGGTCCCCGTCCCGGAACTGGACCTGAGCCGCCCGCTGCGCGCCGTCTGGCCGTCCGGCCAGCGGCCCACCGGCCCGGCCCGCGAGCTGCTCTCCCTCACCCGCCAGTCGCGGCTCTGAGCGCCGCCCTCACCCGCCGGTCGCGGCTCCGAGTGCCGCCCTCACCCGCCAGTCGCGGCTCTGAGCGCCGCCTTCACCGCCGGTCGCGGACCGCAGACCCGTCAGAACGCCCCGTACTCCCCGGCGGGCGCGTCCAGGACGGCCTGGATCTCCAGCTGGACGGCGATCGTCTCGCCGAGCATGACCTTGTCGCCCTGCAGCGGAACGTTGAACTCGATGCCGAAGTCGCGGCGGCTCAGCGCGGCGGTGGCGGTGAACCCGGCGCGGGTCCCGCCCCACGGGTCGTTCTCGACGCCGTGGAACTCCACCAGCAGCCGCACGGGACGGGTGACGTTCCGGATCGTGAGGTCCCCGTCGAGGTGGTAGCGGGGATGCCGGGCCCGGCGGCCGATCGTGGCACGCTCCACCCCGGTCCCGACGAAGGTCATCGACGGGTACCTGCCGACGTCCAGGATCTCCGACGAGCGGACGTGCGCGTCCCGTTCGGCGCTGCGGGTGTCGATCGAGCCCATCGCGATCTCCGCCCCGGCCGACGACTCCAGCGGGTCCTCGGCGATCCGGATCTCACCCCGGAAGTCCGGGAACGAGCCGCGGACCGTGGTCATCAGATGCCGGATGGTGAAGGTGACCTCCGAATGCGCCGGGTCGATGCTCCACCGCCCGGCGAGAAGGTCCGGCGCCACCGTACTCACAATGCTGATCCCCCCAGATCAAATCGCTCAAGATGTCAGAATGTACCTCAAACATCGCAAAGGGGACGTGAGTCGTGCGCCGGAGCGGGCACGTAGCCAACATGATCGGTGAGCATGTCCTGGCCGGATATACCGCCGGATCCGGCGGTCGCGAGGCGCTCGCGCTGGCCCATGTGATCGTCACGCTGACCGGTGGCCGGCTCACCGTCGGCACCGTCCATCCGCCCGGCCGCCCCGCCGCCGCCGGCGAGGCCCAGGCCCTACTCGACAGGCTCCCCGACGCCGAGACGGCCGTCCAGGAGAGCCGGGGCGCCGGCCGCGGCCTGTCGGTGCTGGCCGGCCGGGTCGGCGCCGACCTGATCGTCGTCGGCTCCGCCGAGGGCGGCGCCCGCGGCCGGATCTCGATCGGCTCCACCGCCGACAACCTGCTGCACTCGGCCACCCAGGCGGTGATGCTCACCCCGGCCGGCTACACCCCGCTCGGAGCGCTGACCCGCATCACCGTCGCGTACGTACGGCGACCCCAGGTCGACGAGGCCGTCACGCGGGCCGCCGAGGCCGCCCGCGTGCTCGACGTCCCGCTCCGCCTCCTCACGCTGTCGATCGGCGACGACGAGGACCGGCTCCGGGACGACCTGGCCCTGGCCGTACGAGCGTCCGGCCTCGACGCCGAGACCGCCCTCGCCGAGGGCGACGACGTCGCCGACGCGGCGGGCCGTACCGAGTGGGACGAGGGCGAGATCCTGATCTGCGCGAGCAGCGAGGACGCCACCGCTCATCGGGTGTTCCTCGGCGAGACCGCGCTCAAACTGCTGCGCGCCGCCCCCTGTCCGGTCGCCGTCCTCCCGCGTGGCTATTCCGTATAGCCCGTTTTGACCGGTTTCCCGGAACGGGTTGCCGAGCCGCGTTTACCTCGGCTACATTCCACCGAGATCGGAACGTGACCTTGGAACGGCCTGGAGCGTCATGGACCCCATCGGCAAGAAGCTGCTCGACATAGCCAAGGACAACCTGGGCTACACCGAGAAGGGCGACGGCTACACCAAGTTCGGCGACTGGTGGACCAAGACCCAGGACTCCGATCACAACGCGTACTTCAAGACGGCCCCCTGGTGTGACATGTTCCTCGCCTGGGCCGCCGAGGAGGCCGGTGTCGAGGAGCAGGCGGGCCAGTTCGCCGCCACCGTCGACCACGCCAAGTGGTTCAAGAAGCACGACGCCTGGGGCAAGGAGCCCGTCCCCGGAGCCCTGGTCTTCTACGACTGGAACGGCTCCGGCGACGTGGACCAGATCGACCACGTCGGCCTGGTCGAGAAGGTCGACGGCAAGACCCTGCACACCATCGAGGCCAACGCCGACGGCTACAAGCTCATGCGCAAGAAGCGCGACATGGACTCCGTCGTGGGCTTCGGCTACCCCGGCAAGGTCAAGCAGGAGAAGTACACCCCCAAGCACTCCGCCCCCGCCCCCAAGGTCGAGTCCCTCACCGGCGCCGCCCCCAAGTCCCAGACCGGCGAGACGATCCCCACCGGCGAGGTCCCCGCCCAGGAGGTCCTCCTCACCGGCGTCCTGGCGTTCGTCCTGTGCGGCACCGTCGCTCTCGCCGCCGGCCGCGCCGCCGCCGCCAAGGCCCCCACGGCCTCCCCCATCCGCGTCCGCAAGCGCGGCAAGCACCACCGCGTCCCCGTCGAGATGCCCGTCGACCTCACCCCGGCCGACTTCGACGCCGCCGACGCCGGCACCACCGTCATGCCCGTGCTGTCCCTCGCCGCCGCCCACGAGGCCGAGGACCGCGAGTTCTGGGGCCGCATCGCCCCCCTGAAGGAGGACGACGAGCTCGCCTTCTGGGACGACCTCCACGCCGAGTCCACGCTCACCGGCGCGGGCGAGTACGCATCCACTCCAAGCTTCCGCTAAAGTTGTCCCTGCACGCCAGGGGAAACTCCGGTGGGCAAGCGGAAGTGGCTCAGTGGTAGAGCATCACCTTGCCAAGGTGAGGGTCGCGGGTTCGAATCCCGTCTTCCGCTCTGAGGGGGCCTCTGCACCAGGCGACGCCGAAGGCCTCGCTCGGTGGAGTGGCCGAGAGGCGAGGCAACGGCCTGCAAAGCCGTGTACACGGGTTCGAATCCCGTCTCCACCTCACCCGAACCCGGGCGATTAGCTCAGTGGGAGAGCGCTACCTTGACACGGTAGAAGTCACTGGTTCAATCCCAGTATCGCCCACCAGCGTTGGCCCAGCTCAAGGCCCTGTCTCACTCCGGTGAGCCAGGGCCTTCTGCGTCGGGTGGAGAGAAACTGGAGATCATCCGCGGGTGAGCGCTACCGCTCACCGGTCCCCCGGCCCGTCACCCTGTGCAACGCCCGCCGCGAGTTCGGCCGGAACAACCAGGCACAACCAGCGCCGTTCCTCGGCTGTCAGCCGCCTCACAGAGTCCTCCCAGCGCGCCTGCGGCGCTGCCAGCAGACGCTGCCGCATCTGCGGAGTGACATGCTCGTAGCGATCGTCGAGCCAGCTTGCGAACAGGCTTAAGCGCTGGCGGTCCGGGCGCGGTCGCATGATCCGGTCTGGGTGGTGGGTGCGGCCGGTCTGGCGGTGCCGCAGCTGCGGCCGATCGCCGCGCATCGGGCCGGCGCCTGGCGCGTGTACGCCCCGCAACGTTCCGGCACCGGTGGAACGACTGGGGGCCGGATTCCGGGCGTTCTTGCCGGACGAGGCCGCGCCGGCCCCCCTCTTCTTCTAGACCGGGGGCTGCGGGGCCGCACGTCCCACGCCGTCAAAGGGTTCCCCCGGCGCCCCTCTTGGGCGACTCCTCCCGAGGGGAACCGCGGCCCCGCAGCCCTCCTCAGCCAGAGCATCTCCGATTCGCTGTTAGGAGCGAGAAGTCATGCCGACCAGGGCCGGAGCGTCCGGCGCACGGTCAACATCGTGGTGAGGCAGGCGATGGACGCAGCCTCAATGGTCACGTTCGCGGCGCTGCCCGACGGCGTCGAAGTGGTCACCGCGAGCTCGGGCGACCACGGCCTGGCGAGCGCCTTCGTAGCCCAGTTCCATCGCCGAACTGTCGCAGCGGGGTCGTGTCGTTCAGTCACGGGCGCGTTTTTCGATTCCGAACGTCAGGTCCGCGTTCTGTTCCTGGAGATTCCATTCACCCTCCCGGTGGGCATGGTTGCTGATCCAGAACACCATCACGCGGCGGTCGGGGAATCGGGCGAATTCGCCGAACGACCAGTCGTTCCCGCCGTCGTGCTCGAGGATGCGACGGCCGCCGGTATCGGCGACGCCCCAGCCGTATCCGTAGTGGAGCGTGTAGCCATGTCGTTCGCCGGCGACCACATACGGCTTGAACATCTTGCGCTTGGCGGGTCCGGAAAGAACCTGGTCGCCTTCCAACGCACGATGCCAGCGGAACATGTCGCGCGGCGTGGACAGCAGGCCACCGTTGCCGCGTAGGTACCAGTACGGCCCGTCAGCGGCCCACGGGTGCTCATGCGGTCTGCCCTGCGGCCTGCCGTGTTCGTCGTACTCCACCGCGACCTGGTCACGGTCCCACCGCGGCAGCACGTACCCGCTCCGCGTCATCCCCGATGGTGCGAACAGGTACCTGGCCAGGAAGCGTTCATAGCCGACGCCCGAGACCTTCTCGGTGATCGCCGCCAGGACGCTGTATCCCAGGTTGGAGTAGTGGAACTCGGCGCCCGGAGCGGACCCGAGCCTGGACTTCAGCACGACGTCCAGCATGCCGTCGCGCGAGACCGGATCGTAGTCGTCGACGTCGACCTCATCGTCGCTCAGCCCCGCCGTGTGCGTCAGCAGGTGATGCAGCGTGATCCCGTTCTTGTCCGCGGGCACCGGGCCGAGGTATGTGCTGATCGGGTCGGTCACCCGCAGCTTGCCCATCATCTCCAGCTTCATGATCGCGGCAGCGGTGAACTGCTTGGTCATGGACATGATGTCGTAGGCGGTGTCGCAGCGCGCTGGGATCTTCTTCTCCCGGTCGGCCATGCCGAAGCCCCTGCAGTGCACAAGCCTGCCGTCACGGGCCGCGACAACCGTGCCTCCGGGCCCCCGCGGCAATGTCGTCTCCAGAAAGCTCTGGATGGACGGATCGGTGCGCTCGTGCACCGGCGCCACGGCCGGGTGTTGGAGGGCGGCATTGACGCCGCCCCCGCTGCGGCCTTCGCCGCATGCACTGATGGTGCCCATCGCGGCGACCGCGATCGCGACCGTTCCCACACCAGCGGAACCACGGTTAGCTCTCATGCCCCAGGACGCTACGGAGGTCATCGACCGACGTCGTCCCCCCACCAGGTGAAAAGCGGGTCCCTCCCGCTGGGGACGCTCAGCCCTGGCGAGTTGCTCTTCTGCAGTCTTGAGGCGGCCACGGCCCGGCCACTTCTCGCTCCCCGGAACAGACGTGTGGGGTTCCATAACCCTGCCGCGGTGTTTGACCTGCGATGCCACGGTCGGCTGATGGCTGTCATGCTGACTGCCGGTACTCGTTGATCAGTCCACCCAGGACCCTCCGCCGCCGTATTCTCGCCGTCGTCATGTCCGTCACCGCGGCCGTGGTGATGTCGTCGTGGTCTGGTGGCCGCAGATTTCGAGCCCGGTGCGGACGATGCCGGTGCGGACCCAGCGTGCGGCGAAGGCGTTCACCTTCGGGCTGCGCGGCGGGATCTTCACCACCGCGATCCCGGCAGCCGCCGGCACTGCATCGAACTCCGCGGTGAACTGCCCCGCCCGGTCCCGGATCAGAAAGCGGAACCCGGTGGCCCACTCGCCCAGATCCATCAATAGATCCCGTGCCCGCTGCACCGTCCGGGCGCGCGGCCACGCCCAGAAGGTGAACGTGGCCGGTGCCCACCTCGATCGCGAAGAACATACCGGCAGGTCAGACACCTATGCCCCGTTTGGAACCCCGCAGGCATCACGTGCGATGCGCGAGGACGCACCGTCGGCGGCGATGATGATCGGCGCTCGCAGTTGCATCGTCCCTCCGCCCGAGCCCGACCCGTCTTGAGCGACTTCGACTCCGACCGTCGCACCGTGGACATTCCGAACCGTCGATGTTCCTGGACCCCCGCCCACGGCGGGAACGCTCCGAGCCGCCGCACCCGGACACCAGGCAGTCACCCTGTTTCAATTCGATCGGGTCTGGCCGTCCACATGCATGTACCGGATCCGGGTGAGTGTCCGGGGCCGCAATGCGGGCGCCGACGAACCGCACCTAGTCCAGCTGTGGCGAGCACCATCAACACCAGAAAAGCTGATCTGAGCCGTACCGGGTTTAGTGAAGATCCGTGGCGAGTACCCGGTAGACGGTGGCGCGTCCGGCGGAGAACACCTCCATGGTCCATCACCCTCCAGGCTTTGGGAGATCATGTGAAACAGACGACACACACCGGCGACCGGAGGACTGACGTGGTCGACGACGACCCCCGATTCGACGTACCGCGAGTAGAGGATGTGGTCGGGCATTGGAGATTCGTCTTCGAAATGGATGAGCGAGGATTCGCCAGCGGGGAGTTGGTCCTGCTCCGAGACGGCACGCTGCTGCGCCGCTACGGCACCAGTTACTACAGCAAGGGACTCACCACCTGGAAGTTCAATGCCTGGCGGCAGGTCAGCTGGTGGCCCGGAGCGTCATCACCGGAAGAGGCGATCCCCATACTCCTCCGGAACGGCTATGAGCTCTACGAGCCCAGTCCAGTACCGGTTGACGAGCGCACCGCCGGCCCGTTCCCCGGCGTACCTCGCGAGGCCGTACCAATTCATCCACCCGTGTGAAGCGCCCTGGACCTGGGTTCTCCCTCTCGAGGGAATCGCTGAGCCACACGAAGACGGAGACGAGTCACGGGGAGTTCAACGGGCCGCGCCACTGCGGTCACACTGCTGACCGACCAAGCGGACACAGGTCGATGCGGCCGTCGGGAAGCTCGTTGAAGACGAGGGCCGGCGCGGTCAGGTTGTACGCCGCTGACGCCCAACAGCGACTCGATCAGGCACTGGGCCTGAGCCGCTGACTTCCGAGCTGCGGACCTGAACGTCGGCGGACTGAGCCGAGCGTCCATGGTTGTCGCGCACGTGCACGGGAAGCAGCTCACGGAGAGCAGCTCACCGGAACCATTGACTCGGGCCCGCCGCAGATCCTGTCCTGCGTGCGGGAGTGGAGTAGGTCTCGGTTGGTCGGACTGTCAGGTATCGCATCGGTTCGTGTAGACCCTCCCCACACCGGCAAGCGCGGCATACGGCTTGCCGGTGCGGGAGTATCGAACACCGTGAGGCTGTACACAGACGTCGCCGCTGACGAGTTCCCGCTGGACATGCCGAACGTCCAGGCCGATCTGTGCCAGCGCTCGCTGGAGCTGGCCGACGCCGATCTCGCCGAACTGGTCCGTCTTCCCTGGCGCCACGCTCGCTGCCTCCTCGAAGTCGGCCCCGAGCCGATCGTGCAATGCGTTCACGAGCACCAACACCCCGGCCCGCACATCGCCTACGGCGCCGAAACCGGCAACCTCATCGTCTGGGTGACCTGGGACCAGCACCGCCGCCAGATCTTTCCGGCCCGCTACTGCCCCCGCGAATCCGGCAAAGGCGGCAACTGCGTCCTCGCCGACCGACACGCCGGCCGCCACGCCATCGGCGGCGCCGGCCGCGACCACCTCCCGCCCCTACAGACACACGACCACACACTGGGCCGATACACCCTCTGAAGAATCCGGCGGGCAACTCTCGCCGGTACCACCGTCCGCCTGCATCAAGGCGAAGCTCACTTCGAGGACTTCACAGAACTCGGTGGACTCCAGGGTGAGCTCGGCCGAGGACGGTGCCGGCTGGCCGGCGTTCCTGCGCGGCCTGGTCGCCCGCGGCCTGTCGGGGGTGCGGCTGATCATCTCCGACGCGCACCGCGGCCCGGTGGAGGCGATCGGGTCGACGCTGCCGGCCTTCGCCGCGTTCCCGCGGCGGCTGTGGCGCCAGATCTGGTCGAACTGTGAGGGTCTGCGCGTGCCGTCCGGACGGGGTCCTGGCCCGTGGTCTAACTGGCCGTGTTGCCTTTGGATTGATCTGCCGGTCCTTGCCCCGGGCGGCGCTTGCTGTCGTCGGACCGGCAGGCGTGTCCCGACAGGGGCCTTGCCGTCACAAGGCACCGTCACAGTTCTGACCGTCACGCCGGCCCGACGACGGCCATCACCCCTCCGATGCCGTCTCGAGGAGCCCGATGACCACCGTCAGCATGCACGATGCCGACGTCGACCACCACGCGGAAGACGTCGTCCTGGGAGTCGACACGCACAAGGACCTCCACGTTGCCGCGGCGTGCGCGGCGTGCACGGCAGCAGGAGCGGCTGGGCCACGATGCTGTGCACCGAGGCCTCAAAGTCGGCGAACAGTAGTCGAGCGGGCCACGGTGTCAGCACACTGATCCCGGACGGTTCGCGCTACCTCTCAACCGCCCAAAGGGGTGACCCGCCTGACGTGTCCTGTCGCATTGAGCCTGTCCGGTGGCGAGCCTCTGACCTGCTGTGGTGCCAGATGGTTTGGACAGGCACGGAATCTATTGATGGATCTGGGCGAGTGGGCCACCGGGTTCCGCTTTCTGATCCGAAAGCCGAACCGCCCGCGGGCGCGAGACCGCTGAGGTACACCAGCGCCTTGACCGGGGGTGCCCCTCCCCGTCACGGCACGGAACCACGGGTACTTCTTTGCGGACGGCCTCCCGATTGGGGCACGAGGACGGCGAAAGCGCTCGGATCGTTCACTCTGACGGAGTCTGCTGGCATAACGGGCTCCAAGGTCACGTCCACTCCGCCTTGAGCCCGGCCCTGCGCAGGATGGATAATCCTCAGGTCAGCAAGGGCGGGCAGGCCGCCGGCCAGGCCGGGCGGGGGGCCGCAGGTGATCATCGGGCGGACGGCGCAGATCGACGCGCTGACCGTCCTGCTGGACGAGGCCCTCCGCCACCGCGGCGGCGCGCTCGTCCTGCGGGGTGAGGCGGGGATCGGCAAGTCCGCGCTGTGGCGCGAGGCATGCGGGCGGGCCGGGGACCGCGGAATGCGGGTGCTGACCACCACCGGCGTGCACGCCGAGGTGCAGTTGCCGTACGCGGGAGTGCAGCGCCTGTTCCGCCGGATGCGTCCGGACCTCGGCACGGAAGCGGGCACGTCGCCCTTCCGGGTCGGTGTCGAGGTGCTCGGCCTCCTGGACGCCCTGGCGGAGCCGGTCCTGCTGGCCGTGGAGGACGCCCACTGGCTGGACAGGACGAGCTGGGAGGTGCTGGCCTTCGTCGCCCGGCGGCTGGAGTCGGACCCGGTCGCGCTGGTGCTGACCACCCGTGACGGTGAGGACGTCGACCGGCTCCTCGCCGACGCCGCGCTACCGGAACTACGACTCGAACCGCTGGAGCACGCCGACGCCGAAGCCGTGATCGACCACGTCACGCCGGGGCTCGCGCCCGCCCTGCGGGACCGCGTGCTGGCCGTGTCGGAGGGCAACCCCCTCGGCCTGGTGGAACTCGGCGGGCTGGCCGCCCGCTCCGGCGGCGCCATGCTGCTGCAGTCCCGGCTTCCGCTGAGCACCCGGGTGGAGCGGACGTTCGCTGGGCTGGTCGGCGAGTTGCCCGCCGAGACGCGCGCGCTGCTGCTCGTGTCGGCCCTGGACGACGGTGACGACCTGGACGAGGTGCTCGCGGCGGCGTCCCGGCTGGAGGGCCGGCCGATCACGGCCGACGCCCTGGAACCGGCCGTGCGCGGCCGGCTGGTCGGCGTGGACGAGCACTACCGGCTGCGTTTCCGGCATCCACTGCTGCGCTCGGCCCTGCGGCAGTCGGCGGGTGCGGCGCAGCGGCGCCGGGCGCACGCCTGCCTCGCGGCGGTCGTCGCCGACGGCGACCGGCGGGTGTGGCACCGCGCGGCCGCCGCGTCCGGCCCCGACGAGGCCCTCGCCGCAGATCTGGCCGCCGTGGCCACCCGCGCCCGCTACGTGCAGGCGGCGGCGCTGGCACTGGCCGCCATGGAGCGGGCGGCGCACCTGAGCGGGGACCCTCGGGAGCGCGGGGGCCGGCTGCTGTGGGCCGCGACGACGGCCTACGAGCAGGGCGACGCGGAAACGGTGCACCGCCTGCTGGAAGCACTGGACGGCGAGCGCCTGCGGCCCGCGGACCGGGCGCGGCTGTCCTGGTACCGCGAGGTGTATCTGAACACGAGCTGGACCGGCAGCGCGCGGCTGGGCGCGTTCACCGAGATCATCGACTCCATGCGCCGGGCGGGCGACGTCGATCTCACGCTGGAGGCACTGACCGATGTCTGCCTGCGGTTCTACTGGTCGAACCCGGACGAGGCGACCAGGCTTCGGTTCGTGGACGTCGCGGAACGGACCGACGTCCCGGCGGAGAACACCCGCATGCTGTACGCGCTGGCTCTGGGCGCCCCCGTGGAGCGCGGCGCGCACTGCCTCGACCGGCTGGAAGCGCTGCGGCACCGGCTGGACCTGACCCCGAGGGAGGGCTACGACCTGGGCATCGCCGCGTCCGCGCTCGGCGCGTACGCCCTGTCGAACACCTTCCTTACGGCGAGCGCGGCGGCGCTGCGTTCGCAGGGAAGGATCGGCATGCTGACGCAGGTGCTCACGAGCCTGGCCTACAACGCGGCCGCCGCCGGCGACACCCGAGCCGCAGTGTCCGCCGCGACGGAGTGCGTGGCGCTGGCCACCGAGACCCGGCAGCCGATCTGGGCGCTGCAGGCCCGGCTGCAACTGGGCCTGGCCGAGGCGCTGCGCGGCGACCGGGAGAGCGCCGAAGAGATCGCGCGCGTCAGCGAGGAGGTGCTGGTCAGCGCCGGGATGAACGCCATGCTCTCGCTGACGCAGCGCATCCGGGGCGTCATGGCGCTCGCCGAGGGCCGTCCCGAGGAGGCGTTCGGGCATATCCAGCGAGTGTTCGATCCGGCGGACGTCGCCTACCACCCGTACCTGCGCTTCACCCTCGTCGGATACCTGACCGAAGCGGCGGCGTACAGCGGCGCGCTCGAGGAGGTCCGCCCGGTGATCGCCGAGCTGGCACCGATCGCCGAGCGCAGCGGCCTGCCCGTTCTCGTGGTGGGGCTCGGGTACGCCGAGGCGGTGCTGGCCGACACCGCGGTGGCCTACGACGCCGCGATCGCCACCGACCTGCGCGACTGGCCGTTCGAGCGGGCTCGCCTGCAACTCGCCTACGGTGGCTGGCGGCGCCGGCGGCGCAAGGCGGCGGAGTCGAGGCCGCTGCTGCGCGCCGCGGCCGCCACCTTCGACGTGCTCGGCGCGACGCCCTGGGCGGAACGGGCCCGGGCCGAACTGCGCGCCACGGGCGAGTCCCGGCGCAAGCCGATCGACGCGCTCGACGCCCTGACCCCGCAGGAGCAGCAGATCGCGCGGCTGACCGCCGACGGGCTGAGCAACCGGGAGATCGCCGAACGGCTGTTCCTGTCGCCGCGCACGGTCACCACCCACCTCTACCGGATCTATCCGAAGGCCGGCGTCAAGTCGCGCGGCGAGCTGGCCGCGATGATGGCGGGAAGCGGGAGTACGTAAACCTACGGACGCAAGCGACCGGCTGGCGCTCGTAGGTTCCCTTTCAGGTGAGAGGGGGCGTTTCCGCCGTGATCGAGACATCGGCCTTTCCTGCGGTCCCCGCCGGACGGCCCGGCCCGGAGTTGCTGGGCAGGCGGGCCGAGCGCGAGGCGCTCGGCCGGTCGCTCGCGGCGGTCCGCACCGGCGAGAGCAGGTCGCTGGTGCTCTGGGGCGAGGCCGGGGTGGGCAAGTCGGCGCTGCTGGAGCATCTGATCGACGCGGCCACCGGCTGCCGGGTGGTGCGGGCGGCGGGCGTGCCGTCGGAGGCGAAGTTTCCGTTCGCGGCGCTGCACCAGCTCTGCGTGCCGATGCTGGATCTGCTGGACCGCCTGCCGGAACCGAAGCGCAACGCCCTCGGCGCGGTCTTCGGGCGCGGCGGCGGGACGGCGCCGGACCCGTTCCTCCTGGGTCTGGGCGTGCTCGGCCTGCTGGCGGAGGCGGCGCGCGATCGTCCGCTGGTGTGCGTGATCGACGATGCCCAGTGGCTGGACCGCGCCTCGAAGCAGACCCTCGCCTTCGCCGCGCGCCGACTGTCCGCGGAGCCGGTCATGTGCGTCTTCGCCGTACGCGGCGACGCCGAGCCGCACGACCTGGCGGCTCTGCCGATGCTGCGGATCGCGGGGTTGCCCGACGATGACGCTCGGGCGCTGCTGGACGCCGCCCTCGCCGGCCCGTTGGACGAACAGGTACGTGACCAGATCGTCGCGGAGGCCCGCGGCAACCCGCCGGCGCTGCTGGCACTGCCACGCGAACTGCCCTACGCCGAGCTGGCGGGCGGGTTCGGGGCGGCGACCGCGCGCACGCTGACCGGTCGCATCGACGACGGCTTGCGGCGGCGGCTGGAGCGCCTGCCCTCCGGCACGCGGCAGTTGCTGCTGCTGGCGTCTGCCGAGCCGCTCGGTGACCCGGCGCTGCTATGGCGCGCGGCGTCGCTGCTGGGGGACGGCATCGGCGCCGGGGCGGTCACCGCCGCCGACGACGACCTGATCGAGGTCGGCGACCGGGTGCGTTTCCGGCATCCGCTCCTCCGCCCGGCGGTGTACCGGGCCGCTTCCCCAGGCGAGCGCCGCAGGGCGCATCGGGCGCTCGCGGAGGCCACCGACGCCGACACCGATCCGGACCGGCGCGCCTGGCACCGCGCGCACGGGACCATGCAGCCCGACGAGGAGGTGGCCGCGGAGCTCGAGCGTTCCGCCGGGCGCGCGCAGGCGCGCGGCGGCCTGGCCGCTGCCGCCGCCTTCCTGCAGCGGGCGACTGCGCTCACCCCCGATTCCCGGCACCGGGCGGAACGCGCGCTGGCCGCCGCGCAGGCCGAGCACCTCGCCGGAGCGTCGAAGTCCGCCCTGGACTTGCTGGCCTCGGCCCGGGGCGGGCCCCCGGACGAGCTGCGGCTCGCCAAGGTGGAAATCCTGCGCGCGCAGATCGCAGCGGCCTCCGACCGGGGCTCCTCCGCCCCATCCGTCCTGCTCGACACCGCCCGGCGACTGGAACCGCTGGACACACGGCTGGCACGCGACACCTATCTGCAGGCGCTGGCCATGGCGATCAGCTCGGCTCCGGGCGGCGGCGGCTGCGTCGAAGAGGTCGCCGCGGCCACCCGTGCGGCACCGCCCGCGCCCGGCGCCCCCCGCCCCACGGATCTCCTCCTCGACGCGCTGGCGCTGTTCTGCACCGAGGACGCACGGACCGCGGCACCGGCAATGCGACGGGCGTTGACCGCCTTCATCGAGGGGGACATCCCCACCGCGGAGCAGCTCCGCTGGCTCCCCACCGCCCATATCGTCGCCGTGGCCCTGTGGGACGACGGCGCGTCCCGTGAACTGGCGGATCGCCACCTGCGTCTCGCCCGCGAGAACGGCGCGGTCGCCCTGCTCCCGCTCGCGCTGAGCATCCGCGCCACCGGTCTGTTCTTCGAGGGCAGGCTGGAGGAGGCGGCGGCGCTGAACGAGGAGCTCCAGGCGATCGCCGACCCGAGCGATGCCCGCACCGACCACGGCGTCATCGTGCGGGCGAGCGGCTCCCTCGCCCTCGCCGCGTGGCGGGGACAACGCGACGAGTTCGAGCGTGTGGGGGACACATCGGCCATCAGCCACCGGCTGAAAGCACTGATGTACAACGGCCTCGGCCAGTACGCCGAAGCCGCCGCCGCGGCGAAGCGCGCCGGCGTCTCCCGCCACTCCGCCGGCTTCCCGGCGCATTGGGCATCGGCCGAGCTCGTCGAGGCGGCCGTCCGCGGCGGCGACCCCGGGCTCGCCGCCGAAGCGCTCGAACGTGTCGTCCAGACCACGCGGGCGAGCGGCACCTGCTGGGCGCTGGGTATCGAGGCCAGGTCGCGGGCGCTGCTGTGCGAAGGCGAGGAGGCCGATCGACTCCACCGCGAGGCGATCGAACGGCTCGCGCGTACCCGCATGCGCGTCGATCTCGCACGCGCCCACCTGGTCTACGGCGAATGGCTGCGTCGCGAGCGGCGCCGGACGGAGGCGCGCGAGCAGCTGAGCACCGCCGCCGAGATGTTCACCGCGATGGGCATGAAGGGGTTCACCGACCGCGCCGCACGCGAGCTGCCGGCCACCGAGGCGACCGCCCGCAAGCGCACCGCGGACACCATCGAAAAGCTCACTCCCCAGGAAGAGCAGATCGCGAGGCTGGCCCGCGGCGGACTGACGAACAAGGCGATCGCCGGACGCCTGTACGTCAGCCACCGCACGGTCGAGTACCACCTCCACAAGGTCTTCACCAAACTCAACATCACCTCCCGCCACCAGCTCGAACACATCTCCTGGCCTTCCGACGCCCTGGCGCCCGTCGCCCCAGGCCAGGCGCCACAAACCCTAAGGAGATCCGCATGAGCGTCCCGCCGTCCAGGAGCGTCGTCCTGGAACCGCAGGCCCGCGAGCTCGCCGAGGCCGCCTCCGCGCCGCCGTTCCTGTACGAGCTGGGGGCCGACGACGCCCGCAAGGTGCTCGACGGCCTGCAATCCGGGCCGGTCGAGCTGCCGCCGGTGGACGAGGAGTGGGTGAGGGTTCCCGCCCGCGTCGGCGACGTCAGGGTCCGCATCGTGCGCCCGGCGGGGATCGACGGCCCCCTTCCTCCCGTCCTGTACATGCACGGCGGCGGCTGGGTCCTCGGCAACGCCGGCACCCACGACCGGCTCATCCGGGAACTGGTGGTCGGCGCGCGGGCCGCGGTCGTGTTCGTCGAGTACACGCGATCCCCCGAGGCCCGCTATCCCGTCGCCATCGAGCAGGGATACGCGACCGCCCAGTGGATCGGCCGCGAAGGAGCCTCGCACCGCCTGAACCCCGAGCGGATCGCGGTCGCCGGCGACTCGGTGGGCGGCAACATGTCCGCCGCGCTGACGCTGCTGGCCAAGGAGCGCGGCGACGTCCGCTTCGTCCACCAGTCCCTGTACTACCCCGTCACCGACGCGGCCATGGACACCGGTTCCTACGGCGACTTCGCCACCGGGTACTTCCTGACCGCCAGGGCGATGGAGTGGTTCTGGAACGCCTACCTGCCCGGCCCCGAGCGCCGGGACGAGATCACCGTCTCCCCGCTGCGGGCGACCTTGAGGCAGCTGGCCGATCTGCCGCCCGCGTTCGTGATCCTGGGCGAGGCGGACGTGCTCCGCGACGAGGGCGCGGCCTACGCCGCCAAGCTGCGCGCCGCGGGCGTCCCCGTGACCACCGTCCGCTACGACGGGATCACGCACGACTTCATGATGCTGAACGCGCTGCGCGACACCAACGCCACGCGCGCGGCGATCCGCCAGGCCGCCGGCTTCCTCCGCCGGGTCCTCCACGAGCATCCCTGACAGGACGGGTCGTCCGGTGGGCCGCAGGACCACGATGATCGCATGCGCTCCCGCCGGGATGAATGGCGGCTCGGTGAGGGCCGTCTGCCACGCGGTCCACCTGGACTCCGGCTCGGTGTCGGCGGGGCCAGTTCTGGACATGGCGTTAACCCTTGGCTCTTGGGGCTTGTCCGCTGGACATCGCCTGGAGGCTGATCGCCCCGGACGGCCAGATCGCCGGGACCGTGGCCCGCGACAATCACGGCGGTCGCCGCTCCTACCAGCCGTACCGCGTCACACCGACCCCGACCGGCCCTCCGCTCCCCCACCTGCAAAGCCATCGAGGAACCCGGCAAAGCGGTCAAGAGCGTGTTCGTCGCCGAGTACATCGCCTCCGAGGCACTACGCCGGGGGATCCACCAGGGCCTGCAGGTCGTGGAGAACTGGAACTCCGCCAACACCGACCTGTTCTAAGGCAGCGTCGGCACCATCCCCGGCAGGACAAGGAGCACCAGGAGGGGTCCATGCTCTGCCTGCACCTGCTCCAGTCCGCGCTGGTGTTCATCAACACCCTGCTCGTCCAGTCCGTCCTTAAGGACCCCGCCTGGCAGCAGAAGAAGGCGGCGCAGGGTGGCCAACTCGGCGGGGCCGACGGAGCGGGCCGGCCGATGTGCTTCTTACGGGGCAGCATCGTGCCGTCGGCCTGGCGGCGTTGGGCTGCGGCGATGCCGTCGGCCTGCCGCTCGGCGCGAAGTTCCAGCTCACGGGGCCGAGCGCTCGCGGTGGAAGTACGCGCGTCCGTCCGGTCCCAGGAGGACGACCGTCACATACGCTCCCATGAGCGCCGTTCCCGCCAGCAGGAGCACCGGCACGAAAATCACTCCGATCCCCGTTCCCGCACCCGCGAGGATCACCAGGAGGCAGGCACTGCCCAGCACGACCTCGAAGAGGACGATCCCGCCGCGGACGACCCCGCGTCCTCGCGAGAACCGGGCGGCGAGCGCGATCCCGGGCACCGCCAACAGCAGCAGTGGCGCCGAGTAGATCACCGGGACCAGCAGCCAGCCCGCGCCCTCATCGTCCGGGACGCCCTCCGCCAGCACGATGAGAGCGACGAAGCCGTTCGGGATGAGCCACGCAGCGGAGAACAAGGTGGCCTGCACCCACAGCAGTACGTGCGCCACAGTCAGGGCAGCCGGCCGCTGCCCGTCGGGACGCGGCCGAACTCGCTGATCGATCAGGTTCATGCTGATCAGCCTGTTACGCCCCGTGCACCGCGCGCATGAGTGCAGATACTCAACGCTCGTGCCACAGCTGCTCATAACGCGAGTCCGGGCCGGCTCAGAGCGCGAGTCGGTCCGCGACGGAGCGGCCCCACAGGCGGTAACCGGACGCCGAGGGGTGGAAGCGGTCCCGGGCGAAGAAATCCGGGCCGATGGGCATGATGTCGGCGGAGCCGATCCAGCTCACCCGTGGCCGTCCGGCACACACCTGCCGGGAGACCTCGTCGAGGACGCCGGCGCGCTGGGCCAGGAAACGGCCCAGTGCACCCGGAAGGGACGGGAACGCCTCGAACGGCGGGATCCCGGCCACCACGACCTGCTCGGCCCGATCGGCGAGGCCGTCGACGATGGCGGCGAGGTCGTCGCCCCACTGGCCCGGAGCCCGCCGGGCGAGGACGTCGTTGACACCTGCGAGGAGCACGGCGACGTCCAGGTCCCGGCCGACCATGGGCAGGAGCCGCTGGTGGATCTGGCGGGCGGTCACGGAGTTCTGCCCGGCCACCTCCCACTCGACGGACCGGCGGGTCCGGGTGGCGAGCTCGCGTGCCAGACACCCGGAGAAACCGTGGTCGTGGCTGTCGACGCCGCAACCGGCCGCGGTGGATTCGCCCAGAACGGCGATGCGCACGGGCGGGCCCGACGCGTCTCCGGTGGTCCCCTTGGTCGGGCCGCCGGCCGGGGGAAGCCGCTCGGTCGACGAGCGCACCCACAGCCCTTGCACGGCGATGATCGGCAGCAGGAGCGGATTCATGAAACGGTCCCCTCGACACGCGACGAATCGACGGCGACGGCGGCGTGCAGCGAAGCGACGGCCGCGCGGCTCCCGCCGCTCAGGTCCACGCGCAGTGCTTGCAACAGCATCACCAGAGCGCCATCGGCCAGGAACTGCGCCAGGTCGTTCGGCGCCGCCCCGGTCAACCGCTCGGATTCCTCAAGGACGCCTGAGACGAGGGAGCGGCAGCGTTCCGCCACCTGCTCGTCGGCGCGCGCGGTGGCGCACGCCTGCAGCCACAGGCCGCTGATCACCCCGTCGGCGACCAGGTGCCGGAAACCCTCGCCCATCGCCGGCAGCGGTTCGTCCGGGGAGGACGCCGCGGCCTGCCGGAACACCTCGCGTACGCGGCCCTCCAACTCGTCCAGGCAGGCGAGAAAGAACTCCTGCTTGCTCCCGAACAGCCGGAAGACGTAGGGCTGCGACACGCCGATCTCGTCCGCGACCCGCTGCATCGCCGTCATCGTCAGGCCGTGGTCGGCGAACATCCGCATGCCGGCCGCGACCGCCTCCGCGCGCCGCAGCACGGCCGTACTGCGCTTGGCGTCCATGATCGAAGCATAAGGTAGTAACCAGTTACTAACAAGCCTGGATGCCTACTTGGGCGATCTCGATATGGATCGAGATGAGCGCGGTGACCGAGCGGTCGTGCAGGTTTGGTTGGCGGCCGGGTCTCGTATCCGTGGACCTCGGCCGCCGTCCACGGTCAAGGGGTCTGCACGGTTCCCTAGACAGTCCCAAGAGGTCAGCGAGACCGTCCAGCTGCCCCGGACGTCGCGTCGCTTCTTCGATCCGCCCGGCAGGAATCAGTCCGTCGAGGTCGTCGACGACGAACTGGGACGCGGGGCATGGCTTCGAACTCGTCTCGTGAGTCGTCGTTCAGCACCGTGTGCATATCAGGTGACGGATGCTCAGCAATGGCTGGGCCCGCCGGTCAGTCGATGCCTTCGATGATGCGGAAGTCGCGCTCGACGCCGTCGGGGAGGGCCACCAGCGCCTTCTGGTATGCCTCGCTCTCGTATGCCGCGACGGCCTGTTCAAAGCTGTCGAACTCGATCAGGACGACGCGTTGCGTGATTCCGGCCTCGTGGGCGACGACTCGACCGCCACGGGACGGGAGGAGGGCCAGGTTGCGCCCGCCCCCAGTCTGGACGGCCGGACCGGCCTGCTCGTCGTAGGCGGTCAGCCTCTCAGGGTCGGAAATGGCGGGGTAGACACTGACCCAGTAGCCCTTAGCCATGGAAACCTCCTGTGTTCGGCCGGACACGTCCGACTTCGAATTGGCACTCGGATCGATCGATCCCGGCGACGGGTACTGCGGCCGGTCGAATCGTCATATGCGCAGGTTAGGGCTTGATATGCGGTCGAGGGAAAGACCGATACTGGATAGACTCAGAACGGATCGTTATCAATCGGCGGGGAGGGCACGTGGCGCCGGATACGGTGAGCCTGCGGTACTTCCTGGTGCTGGCGCAGGAGTTGAACTTCACCCGCGCGGCCGCACGGATCGGTATCGCACAGCCCGCACTCAGCGCCCGGATGCGCCGATTGGAGGCGGAACTCGGTACGGCCCTGCTGGTCCGCAACACGCGTAGCGTCGTATTGACCACGGCCGGTGCGGCTTTGGCGGAGTCCGCGCCGCCCGCGCTGGCGGCGCTGGACCGGGCATGGGACACCGCCCGGAGCGCGGCGGCCGGTGAACTGGGCACGCTGCGCATCGGATACAGCCTCAGCGCCGGGGCCGAGACGGCACCGGCCCTGGTCGACAGGCTGATTCGCGGCAACAGCGGACTCGATGTCGGCGCGGTCCCGATGGCGACACCGGAGATCTCCCCCGCGGTCGCCGACGGCCGCATCGATGCCGGGATCACCCGCGGTGAACAGCCGGGCCGTGGCGTGCGCCGGTTCCTGCTGCGGCGTGCGCGCGTCGGAGTCCAGCTGGCGCAGCATCATCCGCTGGCCGAACACCCGGAGATCGAGATCGCCGACGCGGCCGCGTATCCGCTGCGACTCCCGGACCGTGCGGCCAACCCGGTGATCCACGATCAGCTGTCCGCACTGTTCCGAGACACCCGACCACACCCCCGATTCCACACGCCCGCAGTCTCTTTCGACATGTCTCAGCGCGACCTGCGCGACGGGGCCACCCTCGCCCCGGCCGGAGAAGCCGCGGTCAGGGCGCAACCGGCTGGTCTCACCTGGCGACCGCTGCGGGGCGCGCCTAGCTTGACGTTCCACCTGGTCCTCCCACGCGAGCAGTCGCCGCTGCACCGCCGCATCCGTGCCGTCGCCACAACCCTGGCGCACGAACTGCACTGGCTGCCGGACTGACGCGCAAGAGGTCAAGTGAGACGGACGCCTGCGGCGGCGAGGCCGAAGACCTTGCGCGCGGCGGACTTCGCGGTGACGACGACGGCGGTCTTGCTGAATGTCCGACACGACCTCGCTACGCCGGCGGATCAGCATCCGATGATGGCCCAGGGTCCGGTCCGAGTCGTACACCGCGGCGACGTCCTCGCCCAGCCCGAGATTCTCGGCGGATCCCGCGCAAGCTACGCTGCTGCCCCTTCCGCGCCGGCCGCATCGCCAAAGCCATCCACACCCTCCAGCTACGCGAGTCCACCACGTCTGAAAGGGCTCAGTCTTTGTCAGTGGCCGCTGTCATTCTCGTCGGGCTATGCCACCGACCTTTCGGAGGGGGTCATGCTCGAGGTGACGCACGACGACGTCGCATGGGTGGAAACGCTCGGTGAGATCTTCTGTCTCACCTTCATCAAGGGGGTCGGCGAGATCGAGGCGCTCTCGCGCCTGGGCGCCCTCCCGGACACGCTGCACCCCCGCACCCTGCAGGAGGCTTGGGATGCGCACCACTCCTACGAGGCCGGCTACCCGGACTTCGCGTTCGCGCTGAACCTCGGCGTTTGGACGGTGTTACTGGAGCCCAACGGCTTTCAAGGCTCGCTCGTCGAGCCGCTGACGGCGCTGTCGCGGGGCACCGAGGCCGTCTCGGTGCAACGCCACGATTACGCCAGCCACGGCTTTGGTCACGCCGTCGACGGCACGCTGGTCACCGGCTTCGAGCCCACCTGGCCCCATCAACGCTGGGGCGCCGAGCCCGACCGCCTGCTGGGCAAGATGCGCCCGGCGGGCCTGGACCCCGACGCAGAAGACGACGACTACGTCTCCGGCGCCTACGTTGCGGCCTTCCTTTTGGCGGGCCTGATCACCGGCGCCGTCCCGCACCCCAACGCCCTGGCCGGAAAAATCCTGTCCGCCCAGATCGAACCCTGGTTCTGCGCTGCCGCGCCCTCGCCGGCCTATGGCCCCACCGATCCGGCCATGGTCGCGGCCCTCAAGGCCGCCCCGCCGCACCTGCTCCGCGCGGTCGCTGCGCGCGAGACGATGCGCCTGGCCACCCTCCTGGATCTGGCCGGCACCCCGGGCCTGGCCGAGGCGGTCGCCGCGGCCGAGCGCGGCGAGCCCGTCACCGTCTCCCCCGACTCCGAACTCGGCACACACGTCCGCTCCTGGCTGGATCGTGCACGTCAGGCAGGGGGAGCACTCAACGACCCGCGGGCGCGGTCCAAGCTGAGCAACGACGAGCGGAACGCCGCCGCCATGCGCGGCTGGTTCGCCGCCGCGTTGAAGGCCGCGCTGTGGCCCGAGCCGCACGCCGCGGCCCGCGCCGTACTGCACCCGCTCACAGAGGGCCCGCCCCTCTTCCGCGACACCACTCAGGAGACCGCCATCCTCCACACGCTTCGCGGTACCCCCGGCTTGGCGCGATCAAGGCAGGCTTTCCGGACCGAGGGGAATGGGGCATGACCGAAGGCGGGGCGAACTGGTCGGGCATCATCCACGGCGACTTCACCCACCCAGAAAGGTTCCGCCGCCGCCTGGACGCCGGCGCCGATCCCCTCGGCGAACTGTGGCAGTTCGATACCCCGCTGCACGTGGCCGCGAAGGAAGGCTCGCCGCAGGTGGTATACGAGCTGGCCAGCCGCGCGGGTGACCTCGATGCTCTCTGTGATGGCCGCAGCGCACTGTGGAACGCCGTCTATTGGGGCCTGCACCCCGGCTACGACCCTGACTCCGACTCCACCGCCCGCGAGGTGCTGGCGAGCTTCGCCTCCGGCAACGCCCTCGTGCACTGCCTGATCTACGCGGGCCTGCGCCCCGGCTCCACAGACTGCCTCGAAGCCCCGGATGCATGGGTACGGCTCGGCTCCAACCGTCACCAGTGAGCACAGCGGTGAGCCGAGAACCCTGTGGCTGGGAGCCCTGTCAGCGGCAAGCGGGATGGGCGTCCAGGCGTCGGCAGATCCGATGAGCACGGTGACGAGCATTCGGTGCAGTTCGACCGTGGAAGCGTCACAACAATTCGGGTTCACGCTCCCGGACAGGGTCCTTGGATCCGGAGGGAACCGGCTCGCCGGCCGAAGCCGCGCTGCGCAGCGCCGTCTCGATGCGGCGGTTACTCGTCATGGTCGCGGTGACGGCGGTCATGGTGAGCAGGACACCGGCTGCGGCGTAGAGCGGTGTGCGTACGTCGTAGGTGGTGGCCAGCCAGCCGCCGAGCAAGGCGCCGAAGGGGGCGGCGCACATGGCGAGCATGCGGGAGGTGGAGGCGACCCGGCCCATCAGGTGAGCCGGGACGATCGCCTGCCGCACAGAGGGGGCGAGCACCATCGTCGCGCCCATACCCGCGCCGCAGACCGCGAGCGCGAGCCCGGCCACGTAGGGGTTCGGGGCGGCGGCGAGCCCCAGGACGGCAAGGCCCTCGACCGCGGCCGTGCAGGTCAACGCGGTTCCGGTGCCGAGTCGCCGGCCCAGGAAGGACGCGATGCCCGCGCCCAGCAGGCCGCCGGTGGCCTCCGCGGTGAGGAGCAGGCCGAAGCCGAAGGCGCCGATGCCGAGGCGTTCGTGCGCGAAGAGGGCCAAGACGGTCTCCACGGCCAGGAAGGCGATGTTCCCGACGGCCGGGCGGAGCGCGAGGCCGAGCAGCAGCCGGTCCCGGAAGACGTAGGAGGCCCCGGCCCGCGCTTGGCGGAGCAGCGATTCGCGGGCTTGTGCGGCCGGACGCGGCACGGCGGGCAGTGATCGTACGAGCAGTGCGGAGAGCGCGAACGACACCGCGTCGACCAGGAGCGGGGCCACCCGTCCGAGCGCGAGCAGCGCACTGCCCGCAGGGGGCCCGGCGAAGCCGGACGCGGCGGTCTGGGTGCCGCGCAGGCGGGAGTTGGCGCGCTGCAGGAGGGCGGGGTCGCGGCCGAGCAAATCCGGCAGATAGGCCGTGGCGGCCGTGTCGAAGAAGAGTCCGCCGAGAGCGAGCAGGAAGGCGACGGTCGCAAGCAGCCCGACGCTCAGCATGTCGAGCACGGCCGCGGCTGCCGCCATCGCGAGCAGCACCGTACGCGCCGCGTCCGCGACCCACATCGTGCGCCGGCGGTCCCAGCGGTCCACCAGCGCACCACCGAGCACTCCGAACAGCAGCCACGGCAGCGTCCCGGCGGCCGTGACGGCGGCCAGCGCCATCGGGTCCCGCGTCAACGTCAACGCCAGCAGCGGCAGCGCCGCATGGGTCACCCCGTCACCGAGTGAGGACACCGTCTGCGCGGTCCAGAGTCGTCCGAACCCGGTCGGCAGCTTCGCGGCGGCGTTGGTCGGATTCAGGGTCACTCAGCATCTTCCTGGAGTTGCTGACGCGGAGCCGGCCGGAACAGCGCGAACGTCAGCGACGCGTCCGGAAGCAAAGGATCGGACAGCTCCCGGTACTCGTCCGCCAGCGCCTCCAGCCGCGCCCCCAGCTCCGTGAACTGTTCCTCGGTGAGCCGCAGATGCGCCATCCGGACGTACCGCTCACCGTCGGCCGGCGCCGCCTCCAGGTCCGCCACCGCATTGCGCAGCAGCACGTCCGGCTGCCCGGGCCCTGGATCCGGCAGCACGATCGAGCGCGCGGCCATCGCGTAGTACCGCTCGGTGACCCCTCGCACCTTCCGCGTCCGTACCACCTTCACCAGCCCGGCGCGCTCCAGCAGCCGCACGTGATAGCTGGAGCTTCCCTTCGCCAGGCCCACCCGCTTGGCGATCTGCGTGATCGTCGCCGGCTCGAAGCGGAGCACGGCCATGATCCGGTGACGCGTGAGGTTGGAGACGGCGCGGAGCTGCTCGTCCGTGGTCACATGAAAGGTCTCGGGAAGATCATCGGTAGCCACGCGCCCAATGGTCAACGACTCTTGACCATTGCGCAAGCGGTTTCCGCGCGCGATCTTCGGCTTCGGCCGCGAGCGCGGCAGCCTGCCACAACGGCGTCACCCATGTACGTCCCTCAGACCCGCGGTGGGTGTGCTGCGCACCCAGCGACTGCTCGACTGTCTCGACACCTTCCGCATCGCCCAACCGCCCCAGCGCTCGGCGGCTTGTTCACCGCCGCAGTACGCTCACACAGAGCCCGTTGCCCTCCAGCGGGAGGGGCTGATGGACATCACCTACGCGCTGACCGGCCAGGCGGTGGCGGACCTGGCCCCGAGACGGCTCGGTTCATTCGGGCGTTTCGGTCTGGCGGCCGTAGCCGGGACGGGCCGAGTGGTCGATACCGTGCCTGGCCCAGGTGTAGAGGTGGATCTCCAGCCCGTCCGGGTCGTTGAAGACCAGCAGCCAGCCCAGGGTCGCTTCGATGAGCGGCGAGTGCTCGATGCCGAGTGCGTCGAGGTGGGCCGCCCAGGCGGCGAGCGCGTCGTGGTCCTAGACGCCGAAGCCGACGGGGTCGAAGCCCCTGCAGCCTTCGGCGGCACGGCCGTTCTCCCGGAGGGCGAGCAGGATGTCGCCCAAGCCCGGGATCTGCCCCGCGACGCCGCGGACCGTGCCGTCCTCGTCGGGGAACTCCCAGGTCACACGGAAGCCGAAGACCCGCTCGTACCAGGGCAGCGCACGGCCGAGCGCGGTGACGGGGATCTTCACGTGGTGGACTCCGGAGAGTTCGGGACGGGACATCGGACTTCCTTCCATTCAGGTGCCTTCCACATCATGAAACGTGCTGTTCCGGTGGATCAGGGTGCAGACACCCAGGCAGTCGGGGGAACGATCCCCACCGCCCGACTGGAAACCACCTCGGCAGCCGACCGACGGCGCCGAGGCGCAGTTCGGGGTCAGGAGTCCGGGAGCCCTCCGCGCCGATCGACCGCCAGCGTGGGTGGCAGAGCGAGTCGGAGGGGCGTTTCCGAACCGGGTCCATGGGCTAGTGGTTGGCGGTAAGGGTGACTGTGGCGTGGCTCGTGCCTCCGGTGACCGGCATGTCCAAGGCGTTGGCGGCGCGGAGGGTACGGCCACTGACTTTGTAGTTCGCCAATTGGGGAATCATGGCGCCTACCGGGTAGCCGGAGAGCCTGAGACCGGCGTCCTTTCTGATGAAGGTGATCGTGGGCGAGAGTGCAGGACGGCAGCCCCGGCCTTCGACTCGGCCGCCGCGCAATTCGAAGTCGTACCCTCCGTTGGACGCCCTCACCTGCGCCTGGCTTTCCCACGTTCCGGACACGGTGCCGTCGGAGGCGATGGTGAAGCGGATCGGGCCACTTCCGGTATGGCGAACGGTGCCCGTGAGAACGCCGCCCCCACCGTCGGTGTGTGTATTGCCAGTGTCCGTTGTGCTCCATGTGAGGGTTCCGGTGTAGATGCCGGTTCCGAGTTGGCTGCACAGGTCGCCTGCGGGCGGCGGCCTGGTTCCGTCGTCGGTACCGCCTCTGGGGACTGGCGGGGTGGATTGCTTGGGGACGTGGTAGCTGATGCCGACCACGCCATAGCCCTTGACGTCGAGGTGTTTGGCCAGGTTGTCAGTGGCGGCGTCGACGGCGGGACGGGCGAGGGTGTCGCGGATGAAGTTCCTGACCGCCTCGGGCATGGAGAGGGCGTCCAAGATTTTAAGGAGTTTGTCCACGATGAATTGACGGAACCGCTCGACCTGCTCCCGGCGGATCATGGCGCGGACCTCCAGCAGGCCGCTTTGCTCGGTTCCCTTGGCGTCAGCAGCCGTCTCGGTCCCGGTGTTGTAGGACAGGTAGGCGGTCCGGTCCTTGCTGATGGTCTCGTCCGCCTGGGTTTTGGTGGCCAGGTCGGGACGTCCGCCGTTGGCGGTGGTCCAGGTGACCTTGCTGCCGGGTGCTCCGGCACCGACCAGGTCCAGGCCCGCGCTCTGGGCGCAGCTTTCCAGGTCGGCGGGCATCTCGAAGCGGTCGTTGCTGACCGTGAGCTTGAATCGGCCGGTGCTGGGCGCGCCGATGCCGAAGGCGTTGCGGGACGGGACCGGTTCGATGCGGACGTTCCATTCCTTGACCAGCGTGGACAGCTGGTAGGCGAACCCGATGGCCGTCAGGACTCCGCCGATCGCGTTGACGACCGGCGCGATCACCGTTCTGATCAGCGCCTTCACGGCGGCCGCCGCCAGGTCGACGACGGCGTTCCAGATCGAGGCGAGGAACCGGACGAACCCGCCGCTGCCGCTCGCGTCGACCTTCATGAACTTGGCGAGGCTGTCGAGCCCGCCGGACACGAAGTTGGCGAGGCCCGTACAGAGATTCGCGCGCTCCCGCCGCCAGGCCACCGTCCGCACCTTCCGGTCGTCCAGCCGGATCCTCGCGGCGGCCGGCGGCTGGGTCGGCTCGGCGGTCTCCCCGGGCAGGGGCGGCGTCGGCGACACCACCGGGTTCGTCGGCGGTACGGGCCGTGGTGTGGGCGTGCCCGGCACCGGAAGCGTCGCCGACGGGGAGGGCATCGGCTGCGTCGGACCGTTGGCCGGCGGGGGCTGTTCTGGAGCGGTGGCCGCGGGCTGGGCGGCGCCCTTGGTCGCCTGAGCAAGGAACAGGGTGACGACCAGCCGCGGATACGCGATCGTCTCCGGGTGCCGCCAGTCACGCTCGCCGAGCAGCGCCCGCGCGAAGCGCGCGGCCTCGCTGCGATGCGTGATCAGCCAGGCGTTGACCACGAACCCGATCGGCGGCATCCCCGCCGGGGTGGGGAACTCGGCGTTGAGATCTGCGCCGGTCCGTCCACCGCCTGCGGCGGCCTCGGCCGCCAGATTCCGCACCTGCCATCTGGTCAGCCGGATGGGCGGTCCCCCGGTGGGGCCGAAGTCGTCGTACACCCCGGCGCCCGCGCGGCGCAGCACCCCGATGACCACATTCACCTGCTCGGTACCGAACGTGCCGGACCGCAGCCGCCGCACCAGCTCCGCAGGATCATCGCCGGCGTGATCACGCGCACCGACGATCCCGCATCCGGAGATGACCAGCATGCACGCGGCCAGCACCGCCAGCACACCCCTGCGCGAACTCACCAGGAACACCGTGCAGCCCCCTTTTCGCAGAGCGATGACAGGCATGAAAGGAGCCTTTGAGGCGCTCGTCGTCGAGGACCTGCCACATCGCCGTCTCGTCCATGCCGCCCCCCAGGATGGGTCAGTACGATGGGATCGATTCAGTCAGCCTCTCTGTCCAAAATAGACAGAGGCTCTGACTAACGTCAAGGGAGTCGCGTGGCCGAGAACCTCAATGTCGGGCTCCTGCTGTTCATCCCGTACCGGGCCGTGGAGCAGCGGGTGTTCGCCGCGCTGGCCGCGGCGGGGCACGACGACATCACCCTGGCCCAGGGCAGGCTTCTGCAGCGGATCGACGACGGCGGCTCCCGGGTCAGCGAGCTCGCCGAGGCCGCCCAGGTGACCAAGCAGACCGCCGGCTATCTCGTCGACCAGCTCGAACGCGCCGGATACGTCGAGCGCACCCCCGACCCCAGCGACGCCAGGGCCCGGCTGGTGCGGCTGACCGAACGCGCCCGTGCCCTGAAACCCATCGGCGACGCGGCGGTGGCCGAGGTCGAAGCCGAATGGGCAGCCCACCTCGGCCGCCGCCGCATGGAGCAGCTCCACGACACCCTCACCCGGCTCCGCGAGATCACCGACCCGTACCTGAAGCCCTGACCCCCACCCACCTGCGCAACCGATGGCCGCAGCCAAGGCATCCGGCGAATGCACTCCCATGGCCCCCTCTGCGTCGAAAGCCGTGCCGAGGTGGCCACAGGCGTGCGGTGGCGGGCCGGGAAGTGCCTCGCCGGTGGCAGGCTGAGTGATGAGCCTCAGGTTGTGGAAACAGCGAGCCGCCGACGGTCTCACGCTCAGTGGGGCGACAGGCGTGATTGCCGGGTGGACGACGACGAGCCCGGCGAAAGCGTGGCCCAGCTGCGCAGAAAGGCCCACAGCAGTGGCGGGTGGTGGCGACACGGCCTTCGAAGGTGATGTCGAAGGCATTGAGGGCGGCCTTCCAGCAGGTGACACAGCGGTGCGGCCGGTGCCTTTGGGGTCCAGGCTCATCACCGCGAGGTAGACACATTCGGGTGCGGTCTCCCACGACCGCACGATCGCCAGATACTTGCCTCCCCAGGTCTCGGCGAACTCCAGCCACCGCTGTGGCGGCAGACTCGCTCGGGACGGTGTTGACCGGTTTGAGGTCCTTGGCGATGGCGGCCCAGTCGGCGCGGAGGTGTAGCGGAAGCTGCTGCGCAGCAGACGGAGTTGTAAGGAAGCAACACGGTGCTTCTCGGTTTCCGGTTCGATCGCGTGGTGTGGCCATCCAGGGCGAGGCACGCGAGCGGTTCGCGGTGTTGTTGCCACATCTGAACGAGCGGCAGCGGCGGTTCGCGTGGCGACCGAAGGCCGGTTGCTGGGGCACGGGAGTGTTCGGCTGGTCGCGCGGCTGGCCGGTGTCAGCGAGAGCACCATCCGCAAGGGCGTGACCGAACTCGAATCCGGGGTCCACTGCCTGAGGGACGGGTGCGACGAGCGGGTGGCGGCCGGTTGCGGGCCGAGGCTGTCGATCCCGCTGCTGCTGCCAGCGTTGCCGGCGCTGGACGAGCCGGACGAGCGCGGCGATCCGGAGCCGCCGCTGCGACGGACGGCGAAGTCGCTGCGGCACCTGGCCGCGGAGTTATCCCGGCAGGGACACCGGGTGACCGCACCGACGGTGGTCCGGCTGCTGCAGGAGAATGGGTACAGCCTGCAGGGCACCGGCAAGACCTTGGAAGGCGATCAGCATCCTGTCAGCCGGGTTCGAGCTCAGGTGCGCTCGAAGGTGAGGTCAAAGTCCTTCCGCCAGGTTCTGCCCTCATCCTCGGAGGCCTCCCAGCGTCCGAGGATGCGGTCCTTCTCGACATCGGCGATGAAGCGCTGGTGGAAGTCCGGATCCTTGCGGGTCAGGGTCCAGTGCACGCCGTCGAAAGTCATGGCGTACTGGCGGCAGACACCACGTTCGTCTTGGTAGAGGGCTACGTAGGCGTCGTTGGGGTCACTGCGTCCTACGACGAGGCTCATCTCGGAGTGGTGCGCACCCTCGCCGAGCTGCGTGCGCACGAACAGGAGCGACTCCCCCAGCCACTCGACGGTGGTCGTACCCGGCACTTCCGCGCCCGGCGGTTCGAGGAACCATGCTTGCGACATTGTCGTCGTCCACCGGCCGATGAGCCCGTCGAGCTTGGCCAGTTCGGTGTTGCGCATCGTCTTCTCCGATCAGTCCGACCCGCCCGACGCCACCCGGGCCACCATCGTCTACAAGGCTAAGCGGCGTTCCAGAAGCCCGGTCGCGCTCCAGGGAAAGCCGATCCAGCGCATCCAACCCGGCAGGCTGTTACGCAGGTGCTCGGGGACCTGGTCGAGTACGCGGGGCAGCGGCCGCGCCGATCTCGCTACGGTGGCGCGATCGCTCCGGTCCTTCCTGACCTGCACCGATCTTCCTACCATCGGGCTGCGGACAGCTGCGGGAGTTGGCCACCGTCTATGCGCGGTTGTAGACCCAAATGACACCGACGTTGTCGTTCAGGAGCGACCCGAGGTAGGGCACCGACAGGTCGAAAGACTCCGAGTGGGTGCTCGCCCGGTTGGTGACCCGCGCCTTGTTGCAGGCCCCGGCGCGTTTGATCGAACTGAGGATGTACATCCAGGGCGAGAGCTGCCACTGCGCGAGGCCGATTCGGTAGCCAGCGCGGTCGCAGGTGCCCGCGCTGCCGAGCACCTGATGGGAGGTGCCGCGGTAGTTGGTGTCGCTGTACAGGGTCATCAGCACGGTCGCCAAGCGTGGTGTCGTGTTCGCGTTGCGGCCAGCCTTGGCGGCCGCTTGGAGCGTCCTGGCTCGTGCCGTTGCGGCCGAGGTGTCGTCGCAGGCCTGCGCCAGGACCGGGGAGGGCCTGCCGTCGTTCGAGGGGCCGACCAGGACCGCACAGTGCCGGGCCGCCGCCGAAGCGGTTGACGAGCCGGCCGACGAATCGGTGGCCTGGGCCAAGCCGGGTGAGACCGCTACCGCTGTCGCTGCGGCGGCCGCGGTCAGGGTCGCGCCCAGCCGGGCCGGGAGGTTACGTGTCTTGAAACCTGCCATTGTCGTGCTCCTCTTCTTCGCGTGTCGCTGCTGGCCGCTGGCATCAGATGGCCTTCCAAGAGCCCTGTATCTGATCAGTGGTGCGGGCCGCCTTCACAGCCGCTCATCACCGGCTGGTGAACCACCTGAATGGCCGTCCTTGCGCCAGGGTGCGCGGCAGCGACCCGATCTGTCTTTCGGGAGAGTGCACGGTTGTTCGGCGTGCGTGCACGACCCTGTTCTGCTCGAACTCGGCGACGCGAACCTGGCCGAAAACTGGAGATCATCCTCGGGTGAGCGCTACCGTCCTCCGCTCGGCGGGAACATTCGTCCAAGACCGGTGGGCGGGCGTCGGTGCATCGTTCCCTGCATGAGCAGATCTGAGGTTGAGCGCTCGTATCGAATGCACGTCGTCCATGACGGCTCGCGCCAGGCGGCGCCGTTGTTGCTCGTCCACGGGTCGGGGGCATCGGGTGGCTCCTGGAGCCCGCTGGTCCCGGCTCTCGCCGGGCGGCATCATCTCATCCGGGTCGACCTGCCGGGCTGCGGCCAGTCCCCGCCTGCGGCGTCGCACGATGTGCCGGACCATGCGGGACGGGTGGCGGCGATGCTGGACGATCTCGGCTTGGACCGCGTCACCGTGGTCGGGCACTCCAGCGGCGGTTATGTCGCCACCGCGCTCGCCGAACAGCGGCCCGACCTGGTGGGGTCGATCGCGTTGGTCAGCACTGGGCCGCGGCCCGATGCGCTCCTTCCGCAGCCGCTCATCTTGCGGGTGCTGCTGGGGCCGCCCTTCGGCCCGCTGCTGTGGTCGAGACGTTCGGACGCGATGATCCGTAAGGCGGTCGAAGCGACGGCCGTCCAGCCGGTGGACGTCCCGGACGCCATGGTCGCCGACCTCAGGGGCACCACGTACCGCACGTTCAGGGAGGTGCTGCGGAAGAACGGCGCCTACCTCGCCGAACGGAGCGTGCCCGATCGCCTGGCCGCCCTCGGCGTCCCGGTCCTGGTGATCTTCGGCGCCGCCGATCCCCGCTGGGAGCCGTCGTCGGCGCACCAGTACGACGCGGTGCCGGGCGCGCGGGTCGAGATGCTGCCCGGCGTCGGGCATATGCCCATGCTCGAAGCGCCCGAGGCCACCAGCGAACTGCTACTGGAATTCGCGGCTGCGGAACACTGACGCCCGGCCTCCTGGCGCGGCGGGCATAGGCTGGACACGTGCTGTCGGCCGAAACACCATTCGACTGGGCGGGCGTGGAAGTCGCCGTCCCGCGCTCGATGGGTGGGCCGCCGGGGATCAGCATGGCCGGGTTCCGCCATCGGGATTCCGGACGCGTCGACATCACGATGGTCGCCCACCCGTCCGTCACCCTGCTCATCGATCTGACCGATGGAGAAGGCATCACCCACGACGGGCCTGGCCGGCGGGAGCGCGGCAGTGTCGTCGTCGGCCTGCTCCCCGGCGATCTCCGGACGACCGGCCAAGGGACCGGCGAGTGCCTGCAGATCCGTCTGGAGCCGGACGCGGCGGCCGCGCTGCTCGGCGCATCCGCCGAACTCACCGGGACGCTGGCGGCTCTCGCCGACATCTGGGGCCGCGACGCCGGGCGAGCCGAAGACAGGCTGCGCGCCGCCACGTCGTGGGACGAGCGGTTCGCGATCGCCGCGGACATCCTCGGTCGGCGGCTCGGCGACCACCGGCCGGTCGATCCGGAGGTCGCCCACACCTGGCGGCGGACGCTCACCAGCCGGGGACGGGTGCGGGTCGACCGCCTGGCCGACGAGGTCGGCTGGAGCCGCAAGCGCCTGTGGTCCCGCTTCCGGTCCCAGCTCGGCATCACGCCCAAACACGCTGCCCGGCTGGTGCGCTTCGACCACGCCGCCCACCTTCTCGCAGCCGGTCACGCCACCGCGGGCGTCGCCGCCCACAGCGGCTACGCCGACCAGTCCCACCTCCACCGCGAGGTCAAGACGTTCACCGGGCTCACGCCCACGGCCGTGGCCTCCGCGCCATGGCTCGCGATCGACGACGTCGCGTGGCCGGCTTCATCACCGACCAGGAAGCGCTCCAAGGACGGCGAACACATCGCCGCCCCTCGCTGAACCTTCTACGGTTGCCGTCGGCGGGAGCGGTACACCACCACGGCGACCTGATCAGCAGCAGCGCGACCCGCCCGGCCAAGTGCCCAGGGACCAGGCCTCAAGGCCTGTGCTCTCGCCGGAGTCGTCGGAGAAGGAAGCCTGCCGGGCCACCCTCGGGGCGGCACATCAGCCAGGGTGCAGAAGGGCGTCTCTTTCGTGATTGTCCTGGCTAAGAATGAGCTGTTGGTACAGGCCGTCCTCGGCGGCGAGTTCTTGGTGCGTGCCGCGCTGAACGATGTGGCCGTGGTCGAGGACGAGGATGTGGTCTGCGCGGCGGACGGTCTCGAGGTTGTGGGCGATGACGAGTACGCTCCCGGCGGCGGCGAGGCGGTGGGCGGCTTCGCCGACGAGGCGGGCGTTCTCGGGGTCGAGGGCGGCGGTGGCCTCGTCCATCAGGGTGAGCGGTGCGGCCTTGAGCAGGGCGCGGGCGACGCACACACGTTGACGCTCGCCGCCTGACAGGCGGCTTCCGCCTGGCCCGACGGGGCTGTCCATTCCGCCTGGAAGATCGGCGATCATGCGTTCGAGGCCTGCGGCGCGGACGGCGGCGACCAGGTCGGTGTCGGACGCGTCGGGGCGTGCGGTGCGGATGTTCTCCCGGATGGTGGTGTCGAGCAGGTGGTCGTCCTGGAGCACGGTGCCGATGCCTGCGTAGAGATCCTCTGGGCGCAGGGTGCGGAGATCGGCGCCGTCGAGGGTGATGTGCCCGCTGGTGGGATCCCAGAACCGGGCGAGCAGCCGAAGGAGAGTGGTCTTCCCGGCGCCCGAGGGCCCGACGAGCGCGGTGAGCCCCCGGCGAGGCAGGACGAAGGACACGTTCTCGAGCACGGGCCGGTCGTCGTAGCGGAACGAGACGTGCTCGGCGCGGGCGATGTCCGCGCCGGGCGGCACGGCATGTGCGGGCGATGCGTCCAGGACGGGCAAGGGAGGCGTGTCGAGGGTCTGCACGAGCCGGGTGAGGACGCCATCCTGCAGACGCAGCCCTGCGGCCAGGTCGGCGCCGGCGGAGGCGACGGACGTGAGGCGCGCGATGACGACGAGAACGCCGACGAAGACGGGGGCGGTGAGGGTGGCACCGGCCATCCAGGCGGCACCGGCGGCGATCAGGGCGGCGAAGAGGGCGTTGAGGGTGACGCCGAACAGCACGAGGCCGGGGATGACGGTGCCGGCCGAGCGCAGTGAGGCGGCACGGACCTCCTGGAGGGCTCGGTCGAGAGCCTCGGTATCGTCGGGGCGCTGGTCGGTGCGGATGAGTGGCTGCCGGTCGGCGTATTCGAGGACGCGGTCCGTCGCCTCTGCGGTGGTGCGGTGGCGGCGGGCGTCGACGGCACGTGCCAGCCTGCCGCTGTAGCGGCTGACGGCCCAGGCGATGGCGGTGGCGGCGAGCACGGCGAGCGTGAAGCGCCAGTCCAGGAGCGCAAGGGTGAGTGCGGCGGCCGGAGGCGTGACGAGGGCGGTGATGGCAGGGCGCAGAAGGATGGCCGGGTAGGACATGAGCTGCGGGACGCCGGTCGTGCCCGTGTCGATGATGTCGGCCTGCCGGGCCGGGGTGAACCAGCCCAGAGGCAGGTCGGCCAGGTGGTCGCCGAGGCGTTCGTGCAGGGCGCGGGCGGTGGTGCTGCCGACACGGAACGCGACCGTCTGCGCGACCCATTGCACGGTGACGAACGCGACGGCCGCCCCGGTGAGAGCGATCATTGCCGACATGGGCTCGGGATCGGACTCGAGGCATGCGGCGACGACGACGCCGACGAGTCCCAGAACGATGCCGTGGAGCACGGCGGCCGCGGTGAGCCAGGCCGTGAGTGCGCCGAGCCGCCGTCGATCGGGTGCGGGCAGGATGCGGGCGAGTGTGCGGAGCATTAGGAGTTCTTCCCGGGGACGGTGTCGGCTGTCGTGCGTCCCTGGAGGGCGCGGTAGGCGGAGCAGCCGGCGAGGAGTTCGGTGTGGGTGCCGTCTCCGGCGAGGCGGCCCTGGTCGAGGACGAGGATGCGGTCGGCGTCCTGCACGAGGTGGAGTTGGTGGGTGATGAGCAGGACGGTGCGCTGGCGTGCTTGGGCACGCAGGCTTGCGAGCAGGGCGGTGCGGGTGGCGGCGTCGACGGCGGAGAGCGTCTCGTCGAGGACGAGCAACCCGGGCTCGCGCAGCAGTGCCCTCGCCAGGGCGATGCGCTGGCGTTGCCCGCCGGACAGGTCGGTGTCATCTCCCAGAACGGTGTCGTAGCCGCGCGGGAGGGCGAGGATGACGTCGTGGACGGCCGCCTGCCGGGCGGCGTCGACGATCCGTTCCTCGGGAACGGGATGCCCGCCGGTGAGATTGTCGCGGACGCCGGCCCGGCGCAGTCTGGTGTCTTGGAACACGAATCCGATCCGCTCGTACAGCGCCGCCTCCGGCAGGTCGCGCAGGTCGGTGCCGCCGAGGAGGACGTGACCGGCGGTGGGATCCGTGAAGCGGGCGAGCAGGGCGGCGATGGTGCTCTTGCCGCTGCCGGAGGCGCCGACAAGCGCGACCAGCCCGCGGTCGGGGAGCGCGAAGGTGATGTCGTGCAGGACATGCCGGTCGTCGTATCGGTGGCCGACGTGGTCGAGGCGGACGACGCCACGTGCGGGGGTCGCCGTGCCCCAGGACAGCCGGGGCTGGTCGAGAAGCTCACGGATGGATCCCAGGGCGGACAGGCCGGTGCGGAGGGCTTGCAGCCGGGGCCCGGCGACGGCTACGGGGGCGCTGATCGCCGGGCCGAGCAGCACGCCTGCGACGAGGCCGGCCGGGCTCACCCACCCCAGGGCCACGCCGCTTCCGCCGACCAGGGCCAGAAAGGCGGAGGTGGCGCCCGGCGCGACGACCAGCCAGGAGGCGGTGGTGACGGCGGAGGTGCCGCTCGACCAGGCGCGAAAGAAATCGTGGAAGGCGTGCACGGCGGCCGTGTAGCGGCCACGCGCGCCGCCGGCGCCTCCGTAGACCTTCGCGGTGGGCAGGCCGCGCACGTAGTCGACGATCGTCGTGTTGACGCGCTGCTGCGCGGTGGCGTACTCGGCGAAGTTCGCGCCGGAGCCGCGCATGGCGCGGCTGTACCACCAGATTCCGAGCGCGAGCGGGATCAGGCTGCACAGTGCGAGCCGCCAGTCGGCCAGGGCGAGCGCGATGAGCCCGGCCAGTGGTGTGACCACCAGGGCGGTCACGTCGAGCAGGGTATGGGCGACGAGGTAGTGCGTGGCCGCGGTGTCGTCGTGGACCACCTTCTTGATCCGTCCGGTCCCGAGTCCGGTGACGGCCGGCACGGGGATGTGGCGGATGGTGCCGGAGAGCCGCCGTTGCAGGATCCAGGTGAGGTTCGCGTCGGCGCGGTGCGCGATCCACGTGGCGGCGGCGGTGGCGAGGGCGGCGCCGACCGTGCCGAGCACCGCGACGACGACGGGCGTCGTGCCGGGGAGTCGGTCGTCGGCGATGAAGGCGCTGGTGAACGCGATGAGGACCAGCAGGGGCAGGAGCGCGAGCAGGCTGCCGAGCGCTTGCAGGGCCGCCGCCGCCGCGAGGGGCCCGCGTACGGGGCGCAGCAGATCGAGGGTGGTCATTCGAGGCGTTCTCCGGAGAGGGTGAGGACGCGGTCGGCGTGGGCGGCGACCTCGTCATGGTGGGTGATCAGCAGGACCGCCGACCCGGTGGTCCGGCGCCAGGCGTCCAGCGCGCCGAGCACGAGGCGGGCGGTGGTGCGGTCGAGGGAGGCGAGGGTCTCGTCGCAGACGACCACGGCCGGAACGGCGGCGAGCGCGCGGGCGAGCATGACCCGGTGGCGTTGTCCGCCACTGAGTCGATCCGGGGTGCGATCGAGCACGTCCGCGGTGAGCCCGAGGCTGTCGAGGAGCGCCTTCGGTCCCGGGCCCGGAGGGATCCCGCGGCGGTGCGCGGCGGCGACGGCGCGGGCGAGCATGCGCCGGACGGTCTCGTACGGGTTAAGTGCGGCGCGGGCGTCCTGCCCGACATAGGCGAGGAACGGGCCGCCTGTGCGCGCCCGGGCGGCTCCGTCCCAGGAGACCGGGGCGTCGTGAACGCACAGGCGTCCGGCGTCGGGCGGGGCGAGGCCGCACAGGGCGCGGGCGAGGGAGGTCTTACCGCTGCCCGACACCCCCTGCACGGCGACGAACTCCCCCGCTGCGAGATGCAGGGACGCGTTCCGCAGCAGCGGAACGCCCCCGCGACGGATCGTCAGCCCGTCCGCTGCCAGCACCCTCTCCTCGCCGTCTCCGGTGGGCCCATCCGGGCTGCGATGACGGGCCGGGCGCGGAACCGGGGGCGGCGAGGCGGTCGCGGCCTGGAGCCGGCCCCCGGCGAGTTCGAACACCCGGTGGGCCGCACGGTCGACAAGGGCGCGGTCATGGCTGATGAGCAGCACGGCCGGCTCCCAGGGCAGACGGGTGAAGGCGGCGCTCACCCGCCGGGCGGTGTCGGGGTCGAGCCCGCTGGTGGGCTCGTCGAGGATCACCAGGCGGGGCCGGGTGAGGAAGGTCCAGGCCAGCAGGGACCGCTGGGCCTGCCCGCCGGAGAGCTGGGCGGGATGGCGGCGCAGCAGCGCGGCGTCGAAGTCCGCCGCGTCCGCGGCGGCGCGGATGCGGGCATCGTGGTCGCGCCGGGACTCGCCCGGATGGGCGATGCGTGCCGCAGTGCGCAGTTGCGAGAGGACTCTGCGGCGCGGATCGAGCGCGCTCGCCGGATCCTGTGGCAGGTAGCCCGTGACTCTGCCCCGCAGCACGGCCCGTCCCTCCGGCGTGAACGGGTCGTGCCCGGTCACCTCGACCCGTCCGGCGGTGCGGCGCAGACCGGCACCGAGGTGACCGAGCACGGCATGGGCGAGCGTGGTCTTGCCGGCTCCGGACTCGCCGACGATCGCGGTCACCTCCCCCGGACGCAGGTCGAGGTCGACCGCGTCGAGGACGGCGCCGTGGGACGTGGTGATCGTGAGGCTGGACACGGTCGCCGTCATGCCGGCCGTCCCGCCGGCTCGAGCCCACCCAGCCGCGCGTCGGCGACCCGGTCGAGCAGGAGGGTGACGCCGACGGCCAGCACGACGAGCAGTGCGGCCGGGACGAGGACCGGAAGCGGGTTGGCGGCGATGCCGGTGCTGTTCTCTCGCACCATCCGTCCCCAGTTCGCGGCCGGGGCTCCTGCGCCCAGGCCGAGGAACCCGGCGGTGGCGGCGAGTTGGGTGGCGGCGACGAACCGGATCCCCGCCTCGGCAAGGGCGACCGGCGCCAGCCCGGGCAGGATGTCGTGCCGGATCCGGGCGGGCAGCGCGTCGCCGCGCGCCTCGGCCTCGCGGGCGTACTCGGCGGCGGCGAGCCGGGCGGTGCGCTCCCGGATCACCCGTACCGAGAACGGTGTGCTGACCAGCGCGATCGCGGCGGCCACGATGGCATCGTCGCCGGGCAGCCCGCCGGCGAGCAGCAGCAACAGCAGCAGGGCGGGGACGGCCGCGACCGCGTCGACGACCCGCAGCACGGCCTGCGCCGTCCGATGACGGCGAGTCGCACCGGTCCAGATCCCCACGATGAGCCCGACCATGCTGCCGAGCACGGTGGCCGCGACGGCCTGCAGGATGAGCGTGCGCCCGCCGGCGAGCACCCGGGCCAGGACGTCCCGGCCGAGGACATCCGTGCCGAGCAGACGCCCGGCGGCCGCCGGCTCGAACGGCACGCCGACCGGCGCGGTGACGCTCCCGGCCGCCAGCCATGGTCCCGCCACGGCGACGATGAGAACGAGGAACGCCGGTGCGGCGACCCAACGCCGGCCCATCCTGACGCGACGGGCCGTCATGACGTCACCGCGGCATCGGCGGTGCGCCGATCCAGTGCCCGGGCGGCGACGTCGCCGACGAGCAGTACGGTCAGCGTGGCCGCGGCCAGCACCAGGCTCAGCCCCTGCACGAGCGGCACATCGCGGCTCTCGACCGCGCGGGCGAGTTCGTAGCCCACACCGGGCACGTTGAAGAGCGTCTCCACCACGATGCCGCCGCCCAGCAGGCCGGCGATCATGACCGTGAAGGCATGGATCGCCGGACCGGCCGCGTTCGAGACGATGGTCCGTACGTAGCGAGGCCCTCGGACGCCGTTGAGCCGGGCGAATTCCGCGAACGGCGCCGCCGCGGTCTGCGCGACCGAGGCGCGCAGCAGTCGCATCGTGGATCCGAACCCGCCCAGCGTGAGCGCCAGTGCCGGTAGTGCGATCAGCTCCGGATGCTGCCACAGCGTCTCCCCGGGCGGGATCAGGGCGACGGTGGGCAGCACCGTCCACCAGAGCGTGAACACCACCAGCAACGCGGTGGCGATGAGGAAGTCCGGGATGCCGATCAGTCCGAGCGTCGTCCCGGACAGGCCGCGGTCCAGGCGGCTTCCCGGCCGTAGTCCGGCCGCGGTGCCGAGCGCACCGGCCAGGATGAGAATGAGTACCGCGGCCGGTACCAGCACCGCCAGGCTCGCCCCGAGCCGGGCCGCGACGATGTCGGCGACATCCCGGCCCGACACCAGTGACGTGCCGAGATTCCCGTGCAGCATCCCCGCGACCCACTCCCCGTAGCGCTGCACCGGGGGCCGGTCCAGCCCGAGTGCGACGCGGACCGCCTCCCGTTCGGCGTCCGTCGCGTCCGGCCCTGCGACGACGCCGACCGCGTCGCCGGGAAGTACCTCGGCCGCCCAGAACACGACGACGGAGAGGACGGTCAGGGTCGCCACGCAGGTGGCCGCCCTCACCGCGATCCAGCCGGCCGACCTCATTTCCGGCCGGTGACCGTGGCCTTCGACAGGTCGGGGAACTGCAGCTCTCGTACCCCGGAGACCCCGTCGCGGGCGGCACTGATGGTCGGCACGAACACCGCCCCGATCTGATTGCCCTGTTCCCACAGCACCCGCTGCGCCTGGTGCGAGGCGGCCAGCCTCTTCTCGGCCGTGGAGGCGCTGCGCGCGGTCTTCACCAGCGCATCGGCCTTCGGGAAGGTACCGGGAACATGGTTCGGCTCGAACATCGCGGGCGGGTTGTACCCGGCCCTGAACGGCAGCTTCAGGTAGGCGGCGTGGTCGGCGAACAACTGCCCCGCGGGCAGTTCCCGCAGCCTCGCCTTCACCCCGATCGCCTTCAGGTCCTCGACGATGAGCGTCGCCGTCTCGACCATGCCGGGCAGCTCCGGGCCCGCCGTGAGCTCTACGCTCGTCCCGTCGGCACCCGCGTCGGCGAGCAGCCGCCGCGCCCGCGCCGGATCATGGGGGCGCTGCTCGATGGCCTTGCCATAGCTCGGGAAGCCGAGTGCGGGCAGGTCGTTACCCACGAACGCGCGACCGTAGTAGACGTTGTCCACGATCCGCTTCCGGTTGACGGCGAGCCTGAACGCCTCCCGCACCCGCGGGTCGTCGAACGGCTCTGCCTCGGCGTTCATCGTGAACTGCAGGTACGAGGCGTACGGCAGCTCACTCGCCGTCACCGTGATCCCGTCGGCCTTGCCAAGGGTCTGCGCCTGCGTCGGAGCGAAACCGCCGGCGAAGTCGACCTGCCCCTGCCGCAACGCGTTCGCTCTGGCCGTCCCGTCGGGGATGGAGAGCAGCTCGATCGCCTTCAGGGACGGCGCGGTGCCGTAGTAGCCGGGGTTGCGCTCGAGCAGCGTGGTCCGGCCCGGCTCGAACGCGGCGATCGTGAACGGCCCCGACGAAGGAGTCTTCGGTGTGAACTCCTTCGTGCCGTCCTTGATCGCGAGCATGCTCTGGCAGATCAGTTCCCGGCCGTCGGCGACCGGTGACAGCGCCGGCAGCACCACGGTCGACGCATCCGGCGCCGACGCCGCGTCGAGATCGAAACTCCGAGCCGCCAGCAGCGCGAACGGAAGGCCCTTCAACTCGGCCGGGGCCCGCAGCGAGTACAGCACGTCCCTGCTCGTCAGCTCGGACCCATCGGTGAAGCGCACCCCGTCACGCACGCGCAGGGTGTACTTGGACAGATCGTCGGCGACCTCGATCGACTCCACCACGCCGTACGAGACCCCATCGGGCGAGGCCGGATCGAGCTCGCACAGCGGTGCGTGCACCAGCCTCGCCCGCACGTAGTCCAGCGACGTCGGGCCTCGGAGGTAGTTCAACGTCTC
The DNA here is from genome assembly GCF_044326315.1 of Actinomadura sp. 9N407. Classification (NCBI taxonomy): domain Bacteria; kingdom Bacillati; phylum Actinomycetota; class Actinomycetes; order Streptosporangiales; family Thermomonosporaceae; genus Actinomadura; species Actinomadura sp. 9N407. Next base: position 43,871 of record NZ_JBIRAW010000011.1, read on the forward strand.
CGTCGTGCCACCTGAGAACGCGGCCCGCAGCGTCCCGCCCGCAGCCGAACCGTCCCCCTGCGACCCGCTGGAAGCCGTGCACCCGGTCACCAGCATGGCCGCGGCCACACCCGCGGCCAGGCTCCCCGCCCTGCGGCCTGTCGTGGACAGCATTCAGCACCTTCACCTTCCAGCACCGGAGAACCGGCACGGCTCGAATGTTTACTACGTATATCATGAAATTGATAACCGTTATCATCCGCGTGCCGACCGATAGGGTCGCCAGGTGAAGCCCGCGACGACACTGAACCGCGACAGCATCATCGAGGCCGTCCTCGCCATCACCCGCGCCGACGGCCTCGACGCGGTCACCATGCGCGCCGTCGCCGCCCGCTTCGACGTCACACCGATGGCCCTCTATCGGCACATCACCGATCGCGACGAACTCGTCCGCCTCGTCGCCGACCGCGTCGGAGCCCTCGTGCGCCCATCGAACGCGCCCGACGACCCGTGGGACGAACGCGTCCGCGCCTGGGCCCGCGCTCAGCGCGCGGTACTGCGGCAGCACCCCGGGCTGGCGGCTTGGCTTCTGGAGAACGGCCCCGCGGGACCCGAGGCGTACAGGCACCTCGACCTGCTCGCCTCGGCGGTGGCCGCCGCCGGCCTCGACGACACCGCGATCGCGCGCGGCACCGCACTCATCATGAGCTGGACCTTCTCCCGCGTGGCCATCGAGGACGGCAACGAACGGCGACGGCGAGCCCGGCACCCCAGCCGTTCACAAGCGTTCGTAGACGGCCTGGCCGGGATCGACCCGGTCCGTCATCCCACGGCCGCGCGGATCGGCGTGGGGTTCTTCACCCTGCCCATGGAGGAGATCTTCGAGGCCGGTCTCGAAGCGATCATCGTCGGCATCGGGAGCAGATGAGGTCGGCCGGGCGCGGGAGCGGACCGGCAGCGCCGGCCACCCGGCATCTCCTTGATCATCGGAGCCGCCGTTCATGCGGTGTCCTCACCCACGGCGCAGAGGACGGTCACCGGCCAGAGCTTGACGACTCCTAGGGTCGGCATATCATCACGATATGGCGATTGATTCTGATTGTGGAATGACTTCGTTGGACGGGCTGGCGCCGGCGGCGGCGCTGTTCCACTCGCTGGCCGATCCGGTGCGGCTGTCGATCGTGCAGCGGCTGGCCCGGGGCGAGTCGCGGGTGGTGGACCTGACCCGCGAACTGGAGCTGGCCCAGTCCACGGTGTCCAAGCATCTGGCCTGCCTGCGCGGCTGCAACCTGGTGGACTACCGCGCCGATGGCCGCCAGTCGTTCTACTTCATCGCCGCTCCCGAGCTGCTGGACCTGCTGCGCTCGGCCGAGCACCTGCTGTCGGCCACCGACCGAGCCGTCGCGCTCTGCCCCACCTACGGCACCGCCGCCGACGGCGCGCAGGTGGGCACCTGCTCTGCGGATGCGCAGGTGCGGGCGTGACCACGCTGTCGCCCGGGCCGCTGCCGCAGCGGCGGGCGGTACTGGCGCGGCAGGTGCGCCTGCTGGTGGCCGCCACCATCACCTACAACGTGATCGAGGCCGTGGTCGCGATCGTCGCCGGGACGATCGCCTCCTCGGGGGCGCTGGTGGCGTTCGGGCTGGACTCGGTGATCGAGGTCGCCTCCGGCGCGGCGGTCGCCTGGCAGTTCTCCGCCCGCACCCCCGAACTGGTCGAACGGCGCGAGCAGCGGGCGCTGCGAATCATCGCGATCTCGTTCTTCACGCTGGCCGCCTACGTCACCTTCGACTCGGTGCGCACCCTGCTGGGAACGGGCGAGGCCGAGCATTCCTCGGCCGGGCTGGTGCTGGCGGCCCTCAGCTTGGCGGTCATGCCGTTCCTGTCGCACTCGCAGCGGCGCGTCGGCCGCGAACTCGGCTCGGCCAGCGCGGTCGCCGACTCCAAGCAGACCCTGCTGTGCACCTACCTGTCCGGTGTGCTGCTGATCGGCCTGGCGGTCAACAGCCTGTTCGGCTGGTCCTGGGCCGACCCGATCGCCGCGCTGGTCATCGCCGCCGTCGCGGTCAAGGAAGGCCGCGAGGCTTGGCGCGGCGACGCCTGCTGCGCCGTCCCCACCCCGGCCGCCTCCACCGCAGGCGCCGCGGCCACCGACACCGGCGACGCCTGCGCGTCCTGCTCACCCGGGTGCGCCTGCTGCTCCTGCACCTCGACGGGGCCGCCGCCCGGCCCAGCGGTCAGGGGCGGATGAGCCCGGTCTGGTAGGCGCGGATGAGACGGCGCGGTACCAGGACTTCGCGGCCCTCGACGGTGATGGGGACCAGGTCGGGGGTCTGCGCCTTCCATTGGGAACGGCGGTGCCGGGTGTTGGACCGGGACTTCTTGCGTTTGGGAACGGCCATGGCGGTCGGTTCTCCTTACCAGCTGGATTTGGTGATGCCGGGCAGCTCACCGCGGTGTGCCAGCTCCCGGAAGCGGACCCGGGAGAGACCGAACTTGCGCAGGTGGCCACGGGGGCGGCCGTCGACGGCGTCACGGTTGCGCACGCGGGTGGCGCTGGCGTCGCGGGGCTGGCGGCGCAGTTCCACGACGGCCGCCGCGCGGATCTGCTCGGCGGTGTGCGGGCTGTTGATCAGGCGTTTGAGCTCCGCGCGGCGGGCGGCGTGGCGCCGCACGGTCTCCTTGCGGCGTTCATTGGCGGCGATCTTGCTCTTCTTGGCCATCAGACCTTCCCTCCCCGGGCGCGGATGCGCGCCACGGCCGCCTCGATGCCGATCTTGTCGATGGTCTTGATGGCGCGGGCCGTCAGCCGCAGCCGCACGTAGCGGCGCTCGCTCGGCAGCCAGTAGCGCTTGGACTGGATGTTGGGGTCGAAACGGCGCGAGGTGCGCCGGTGCGAGTGCGACACCTGCTTGCCGAATCTCGGCTCGGTGCCGGTCAACTGGCATCGCGCCGCCATCAGCGGCCCCCGTAGCGCTGCTTGAAGCGCTCGACCCGGCCGGCGGTGTCCAGCGTGCGCACCCGGCCGGTATAGAACGGGTGGCTCGCCGAGGACACATCGACATCGATCAAGGGGTAGACGTTGCCGTCCTCCCACTCGATGCTCTTGTCGCTGGTCGCCGTGGAGCGGGTCAGGAAGGCGAAGTCCGCGCCGCGGTCGCGGAAGACCACCGGCCGGTAGTCGGGGTGGAGATCCTTCTTCACGATCAGCGTTCCTCTCGGTAGAGCACATGCCGGCGGACGACCGGGTCGTACTTGCGCAGCGTCAGCCGGTCGGGGTCGTTGCGGCGGTTCTTGCGGGTCACGTAGGTGTGGCCGGTACCGGCGGTTGAACGCAGCTTGATCACCGGCCGTAGCTCGTTGCGAGCCATCGGATCTCCTCTCGACCCATCACATGATAGCGATAATGGTTTTCATTTTCTAATCGGAGGATCCGGTGCCCGTTCCCGTGGTGCTGGCCTGCGCACGCCGCGCCACCGACTTCCTTCCTGGAGCAGCGCTGGAAGCCGACGCCCTTAGCCGGTCAGCAGTCGGGACAGGGCGCCGTCAGTGGCGGTGAGGGTGTCCCAGGTTCCTTGTTCGGTGATCCGGCCGTCGTGGAGGACGGCGATGTGCTGGGCGCGGCGGATGGTGGCCGGGCGGTGGGCTATGACGATCGTGGTGGTGTCGCGTCCGGCGAGCAGGCGGGCGAGTTCGGCGTCGCCGACGGCGTCCACGTGTGCGGTCGCCTCGTCGAGGATGAGGATCCGGGAGCCGGCCAGCAGGGCACGGGCGAGCGCGACGCGGGCCCGCTGGCCGCCGGAGAGCGTCGCGCCGCGTTCTCCGACGATGCTGTCCAGGCCGTCGGGCAGGGTGGCGGCGATCCGGTCGACACCGCACTGCCCGATGACCTGGTCCAGGCGTTCGCCGTCGGCTTCGGGGGCGGCCAGGAGGAGGTTCTCCCGGAGCGTGCCGTGGAACAGGGCGGCGTCCTGACCGACGAGCGCGACGGCGGAGCGCAGCTCGGCGTCGGCGAGGTCGCGCAGATCGACGGCCTCGCCGGTGGTGGTGAGCTCGATCGTGCCGTCGGTGGGATCCCAGAAGCGGGCCAGGAGGTGGGCCAGGGTGGTCTTTCCCTCTCCGGAGGCTCCGACGAGGGCGATGGTACGGCCCGCGGGGATGGACAGATCCAGGCCGCGTAGCACAGGGGTACCAGCGTAGGAGAAATGGACGTTGCTGAACCGGACGCCCAGCGGGCCGTCCGGGGCCGGGACCGGCCGGGACGCGGACGGTGCGGTGGGTGGGGCGCCGATCGCGGCCGTCACCCGGGCGGCGGCGGCGCGCAGGGCGCCGGCCTGGCGGAGGGCGTCGGCGCCTGCGGCCACGGGGGCCAGGCTCGAGAGGGCGAGGGCCAGGGCGGCCGGGGCCCACGCGCCCGGCGGACGGTCGCCCGCGCCCGCGATGACGGCGACCACGGCGATCAGGGACAGCACCACAAGGACGTCCTGCACGGCGGTGAAGGCGCCGTCGTGGCGGGCTTCGGCACGCTGTGCCCCGGCGAGCTCGTCCGCGGCGCGGGTGAGGTGCCGTCGACGCTGGTCGAGCGCGTTGTGGGCGAGGAGTTCGCGGATGCCGTCCGTGGTGTCGACGGCGTCAGCGGAGAGCCGGGCGGTAGCGGTGCGGACCCGCTCTCCGCGGGCGTCCCGGCCCCGGTCGCCGAGCAGCGGATGCACCATCAGCGCGGCGGCCGCGGACGCGACGGCGACCGCGGCCCAGGGATCGAGCGTGCCGAGCACGGCCGTCCCGGCGGTGAAGACCAGGCCCGAGGCGAGGAGTTGGGCGATGGTGTGGGCGTAGAAGAACTCCAGTGCCTCGATGTCGTTCATCGCGGTCGCCGCCAGGTCACCGCTGCGTCGGCCGGAGATGCGGGCGGGGGCGCTGCGGGCGAGCCCGTCGTAGATGCGCACGCGCAGCTCGGCGAGGACGCGGTAGGCCAGGTCGTGCGACAGGTCCATCTGCCGCCATGTGGCGAGGGCGCGGAGCAGCACCAGCCCGCCGAGCACGCAGACGGTGGCGGGGCCGGGCGCGGCGCCGTCGATCACGGCGCGGCCGAGGGTGTGGGCCGTCCACGTGACCAGGACGACGAGCGAAGCCTGGTCGATCAGGCAGGCGGCGATCGTGCGGACCACGGTCCGGCGGTGCGGGCGCAGCGCGGGGAGCAGGCCGCGCAGCACGCGCCGGGACGGTATGCGGGGGTTCATGGCGCTCCTCAGCGGATTCAGTCGGACCGGTCCGCGGTGGCGAGCGCGGCGTAGACGCCGCCGGCGCCGGCCAGGGCCGCGTGGTCGCCGACGGCGTCGACGCGGCCGCGGTCCAGCACCACGATCTGGTCGGCATCGCGGACGGAGGCCAGCCGATGGGCGATGACCAGGCAGGTCCGGCCATGCGCCACGCGGCGCAGCGCCTGGGTGATGCGGTGTTCGCGGTATTCGTCCACCGCGCTGGTGGCCTCGTCCAGCACCAGGACGGGGGCGTCGCAGAGCAGGGCACGGGCGAGGGCGAGCCGCTGCCGCTGGCCGCCGGACAGCGTGGCGCCGCGTTCCCCCAGGACGGTCTCGTACCCATCGGGGAGCGCGGCGATCTCGTCGTGCACGCCCGCGTCGCGGCAGGAGGCGACGAGTCTCTCCTCGGTGGCGTCCGGATCGGCCAGCCGCAGGTTGTCGGCGATGGACGCGGCGAACAGGTAGACGTCTTGGGAGACGACGGCGACGGTACGGCGCAGCGCGGCCAGCGACAGTTCGCGAACGTCGACGCCGTCGAGCAGCACCGCACCGGCATCGGGGTCGTGGTGGCGTTGCAGGAGAGCAAGGAGCGTGGACTTGCCGGCCCCGGAGGGACCCACCAGGGCGGTGGTGCGGCCGGCCGGGCACTCGAACTCGACGTCGTCGAGGGCGGGCCGCTCGCTGCCCGCGTAGGAGAAGCGGATGCCGCTGAACGACAGGACCGGCGCCGTTGTCCACACGGGTGCGAGGCCGCCGGTGTCGGCCACGGCGGGCCGGGCGGTGCGCAGCGCGGCGATGCTGTCGGCGGCCGAGAGCCCGACGTACCCGGCGTGCCACTCCCTGGCCAGGTCCCGTAGCGGCCGGAAGCTCTCGGAGGCGAGCATCAGCAGCAGGTAGGACTCGGTTCCGGTCACCTGGCCGGTGGCAGCGGACACGCAGGCCAGCAGGACCGCGCCGAGGGCGCCCGCCTGGATGGCGAGGTCGGTCAGGGCGGTGTCGACCAGCGAGACGCGGAGCTTGGCGACGATCGCCTTGTGCAGGTGGTGCGAGCGGTTCTCCAGCGCCGCCCGCTTGCGCTGGACGGCGCCGGTCGCGCGCAGGGTGGGCATCTGCTGGAGCGCTTCGAGGTAATCGGCTGCGAGGCTCTCGTAACTGTCCCAGTGCCGTCTCCCGCGATCGGCCAGCGCCCGGTCCCAGAAGCGGGGTACGAACAGGGCCAGAGCGACCGCGATGGTGAGGACGGCGGCCACCCACACGTTCAGCAGGGCGATCCACACCAGGAGAACCGGAGTGACCAGGACCACCACGGCGAACTGCGGGAGGTAACGCGACAGGTAGGTGTTGACGCCTTCGACGCCGTCCACGACGGTCGCGCGCAGGGCCCCCGTACGCGCGGCGGTGCTGTACGCGGGGCCCAGGCGCCCGAGTTGGACGATCAGTTCGTCACGCAGCGCCGTCCGGATCCGCGCCCCGGCGTCGGCGGCGGCCACCCGCTGCCACCAGATGAGGAGAGCGCGCAGGAGCAGTACGGCGATCACCGCGCCGAGCAGGGCGGGCAGCCGGTCGGTGCGGCCGCGGGCGATGTCGGCGAGCGCCATGGCGAGCAGCCCGGCCTGGGTGATGTGCCCGGCCGTCACCGCGGCGAGCAGGGCCGTGGCGCACAACTGCGGGCCCGGCGCGGTGCGGGCGGCGCGCAGCAACTCAGGATGCAGCATCATCGGGCGGTCGCTCCGGTGGTCATCGGGTGTCGGGGATGGGTCGGTCGGGGTAGCAGACGGGCCATCCGCGTTCGGGGTCTCGGCCGACCCTGCCGTCGACGCCGAACACCTCTCGCAGCAGCTCGCGCGTCACCACCTGCTCCGGCGGCCCTTCCGCGGCCACACGCCCGTCCCGCAAGGCCACCAGGCGCTCGGCGAACCGCGAGGCGAGGTCCAGGTCGTGCAGCACCATCAGGACCGTCAGCCCGCGTTCCTCTCGCAGCCTGGCCACCAGTTGCAGCACTTCCAGCTGGTGCCGCAGGTCCAGGTAGGTGGTCGGCTCGTCGAGCAGGAGAACGGGAGCGTCCTGGGCCAGGGCGAGGGCGAGCCGGACCCGCTGCCGTTCACCACCGGACAGCGTGTCCACCGGCCGGTCCGCCCATGGCTCCACACCGACGTCCCGCATCGCCCTGACGGTCACCGCGTCATCGCCGACGCGGAGCATGCCCAGCGGGCCGCGCGCGGCGTAGCGGCCCTGCCGGACCATCTGGCGCACCGTCAGGCCCGGCACGGCGGGGGCGGACTGGTGCAGCAGGGCGACCTTGCGGGCGGCGTCGCGGCGGGAGGCGCGCGCCATGTCGGCACCGTCCACCGACACCCGTCCCGTCTCGGGACGGAGCACGCCCGCCGCCAGCCGCAACAGGGTGCTCTTGCCGCAGCCGTTCAGGCCCACCAGGGCGACGAGCTCGCCGGGCTGTACCCGCAGGCTCACGTCGTCCAGTACGCGCTGTCCCGGATAGCCGAAGGACACCCCGTCAACGCTCAGCAGGGCGGGCGCGGCGGCGGTCCCCTCCCCCGCCGCCGGGGGAACCGCCGCGTTCGCCGGTGCCGTAGCGGGATCGCCGGTCAGTTTGGACACGCTCCGCACTCCTCGTTCACATGGCCGTTCAAGAGATGGATCACGGCTCGACGGCCTGCCGGCGGGCGACCGCCAGCAGCACCACCGCACCGAGGCAGGTGGTCACCGCGCCGACCGGGACGCTGAGATGCTCGGCCCCCAACGCGGTGGCCGCCCGCGACAGCAGCTGGGCGACGGCGTCCGCTCCGCAGACCGCGACACCGCCGGCCAGCGCCGCACCCGGCAACCCGATCCGCAGGTCGGCGCCGAAGAGGGCGAGCGCCGCGTGCGGCACCACCAGGCCGACGAAGCCGAGCGCCCCCACCGAGGCCACCGCGCCCGCGGTCAGGGCGACCGCGCACAGCAGCGCGAATCCGCGCGCCCGCGCCGGAGCCAGTCCGGCGGTCTCGGCCACCTGCTCGCCGCAGCGCAGCAGCATCAACGGGCCCGCGGTCAGGCAGGCGACGACGCCCCAGCACAGTGCCCACGGCCACAGCAGCGTCCAGTGCTCCCACGTCCGTGCCTCGGTCGTGCCGACCATCCACTGGACGACGCTGCCGATCTCGCCCGGTGCGGCCAGCAGCACCACCGCCGTCAGCCCGCCCAGCGCCGCGGAGACCAGCACGCCGTGCAACGCCACCGACGCCGGGTCCGACCGTCCTCGCCCGGTCAGCAGCCACAGCAGGCCCGCGCCGCCGCACCCACCGGCCATCGCGGCGACCACGACGGCGAGCGGTGACGACCAGTCGGCCAGGCCGGCCCCGGTCGCGGCCACCGCGCCGAGCACGGCGCCGGGCGTGACCCCGGTGACCTCCGGTGCCGCGAGCGGATTGCGCAGCGCGGCCTGCAAGACCAGACCCGCGAGCCCGAGACTGGCCCCGGCGCCCAGCGCGACGAGCGTCCTGGGCAGCCGCACCCGCCAGACCAGGTGGTGGACGGTCGGATCGGCCGCTCCGCCGGTGACCGCCTGCCAGACCTCACCGACGGACAGCGCACGTCCCGCGATCATGTCGGCCATGGCCACCAGCGGGACGGCCAGGAGCAGGGCGACGAGGGCCGGAAGGGGCCGTCGCCGCCGGTTCGGGCGTGTCCTGCCGGGAACGGCGCGGGACATGTGCTCGGCCCGCTCGGTCACCGTCATCGGGCACCGGCCCCTCGCCCGGCGTGGGTCACTTCTGGTCCGGCGGAGACCTCCGGCGTCCCGGCGCCGGGACGGTGCGGCCCGGCATGGAGGCGGCGCAGCAGCACCACTCCCGCGGGCACGCCGATCAGCGCGGTCCAGGCACCGACCGGGGTCTCCACGGGCCTGAGGGCCAGCCGCGCGGCCTGGTCGGCCCAGACGGTGATCACCGCGCCGGAGGCGACCGTCCAGGGAAGCCAGCGCAGCACGCCGGCGTCCGGGCGCAGCCGCCGGGCCAGGTGGGGGGCCAGGAACCCGACCCAGGCGATCGGGCCGCAGACGGCCACGACGGGCGCGATGAGCAGTACAGCGACGGCCAACGCACCCAGCCGGGCATGCCGGACGCGCACCCCGAGGGCACCGGCGTCATCGTCGCCGAGTCTGAGGACCGCCAGCATCGGGGCGCACAGCACCAGCAGCGGCACCGTCGCCACCAGCCAAGGCCAGACGTCGTGCCAGGCGTCCCAGGTGCGGCCGGACAAACTGCCCAGCAGGTAGCGGAAGATCAACTGGAGGTCGAGCTGGTCCGCCATCACCATCAGGACCAGCAGCGCGGATTGCAGTGCGGCCGCCACCGCGGCCCCGGTGAGCAGCACCGCGGACGGGCTCCGGCCGAAGCCCGCGGCGACCAGCGTCGCCACTCCGCCCGCGCAGGCTCCCAGCAGAGCCAGTAGCGGGTACGCCCAGCCGGGCAGGGTCAGCGCGAGCACCAGTGGCGCCGCTACCCCGAGAGCGGCTCCGGAGGAGACGCCGAGCATCTCCGGAACGGCCAGCGGATTGCGCAGCGCCTCCTGCAGGACGAGCCCGGCCGCCCCCAGGCAGGCCCCGGCGATCAGGGCCAGCAGCAGCCGGGGCAGCCGGACGTCGCGGACGACCACGGCCTCCAGTCCCTCCGCCGGCCCACCGGCCAGCAGCGCGGGCAGCCGGGACAGCGGGACGTTGGGAGCGCCCAGACACAACGCGCAGAGCGCGCCGATGGCCAGCAGCCCGGCCACCAGGACCGCCGCCCGGCTCATCGCAGCGCGGCCGTCGCCTCGTCCAGGACGACGCCGAGGGACCGGGTGCCCCGGCCCTTGGCCCACACCTCCGGATCCGCCTCGACCACCTTGCCGTTCTTGACCGCGGGGATCTGCGACCACAGGGCGTTGCCGGCCATCTTCTTCGACAGCTTCTCGCCGGGCGCGCCGAACGCGATCGTCTCCACGAACAGCACGTCGACGTCCTTGGCCAGGATCTCCTCCAGGCTGTAGGTACCCTCGATGCCCCGGCTCTTCCACGGGTAGTCGCTGAAGAGCGGGAACATCCCGGCCGCCACGTCGATGCCCGGTGTGGCCACGCCGAAGTTCTCGTCGCTACCGAAGATGATCAGTGCGGTCTTGTCGCTCTTGGCCTTCTCGGCGGCGGCCAGCTTCTCTCGCAGCCTTCGTTCGGCGGTCACCGCCTGGTCGCCGCGGTGGGTGAGCGCGGCGAGGGATCGCAGGTAGGAGACGCTGTCCTGCCACTTCTTGGGTTGCACGGGCCAGAACGTCGTGGCGCCCCGCAGGGCGGGGGCGAGCTTGCCGTGCGTGTCCTCCAGGCCGATGACCAGGTCGGGCTTGTGAGACAGGATCGCCTCGACCTCAGGGCTGATGAATCCGCCGGGGATGACGGGAACCTGCTTCGCCTTCTCCGGGCCGAGGAACCGCGGGTGGGCGAGCAGCGACGAATTGGTGGCGGCCGGCACCATGCCGAGCTCGGCCAGCATGTCGTCGCACACGGCCACCAGGCAGACCACGCGCTGGGGTGTGCGCTCAGGCGCGACGACCTTGCCCCGCACGTCGGTGATCTTGTCGGCGGCGGCGACCGGTTCGATCGGCGCCAGGCCCGCGACGCCGGCGGCGGCATCGCCCGCGCGGGCACCATCGTCCGCGGCCCCTCCGCAGCCGGCCAGCAGAGCGCCGGCAACGGCGATCGCAACGGTACGCCGCAGGATGCGGCGGGTCATGCGCGGCATGGTCGGTTCTCTCTCGTCAGGGTCGGTCACACGCCCGGGGAGGCGGCCTGCGTCCGGGCGCATGCCCGGCCCGCACTGCCAACAGCATGATAATCATTTTCATTATCTATGCAACTGTGCCGATTCCGGGCAGGTGTCATCGCGACCCCGCGCCCGGCGGGAGAGTCAGCCGCTCAAAGAGCCGATCTCACGGCGCTCCGCCGTGGACGTCGACGCTCTGATCGTCGTGGTAGGCAAGGCCGCGGTCGGTGTGGTCGGCGTGGAAGAGCGCCGCCTCCAGCAGCCGGCGGACGTGCACGTTCGCGGCGGAGTAGTAGACGAAGGTGCCCTCGCGGCGTCCCCTGACCAGCCCGGAGAGCCGGAGCTTGGCCAGGTGCTGGCTGACCGCGGTGGGGGCCGCACCGACGAGTTCGGCCAGGCAGGCCACCGAGGACTCGCCCTGCAGCAGCGCCCACAGGATCTTCATCCTGGTCGGGTCGGACAACATCCGGAAGGTCTCGGCCGCCAGATGCACCTGCTCCTCGTTGGGCATCTGGAAGTCCGGCATCGACGCGTGCATGCGCCGAGAATATCCCACTGGCCATCTGCCTTCATTGCTGCATGACTGCGCATGTATGCTCCTGCGATGGCAGTGAGACTTAACTCCGACGTACCCGCCCGCCTCGACCGGACCCCGGACGGCGCGGGGAAGCGGCCGCGCAAATTCCGCTTCCTCGAGTTGGCCGAGGTGCGGTGGGCGGCGGCCGCGACGGCGCTGTTCGCCGCGGGAGCCTTGGCGCATGTGACGGGGGCGCCGTCGTGGACGTGGTGGACGCTGTACCTGGCCTGTTACGCGGCCGGAGGCTGGGAACCGGGTCTGGCGGGGCTGCGGGCGCTGGCCGGGCGCAAGCTGGACGTGGACCTGCTGATGGTGGCCGCCGCGATCGGGGCGGCGGCGATCGGGCAGGTCTTCGACGGCGCACTGCTGATCGTCATCTTCGCCACCTCCGGCGCGCTGGAGGCCTACGCCACCCAGCGCACCGCCGACTCGGTACGGAGCCTGCTCGACCTGGCTCCCGAGACCGCCGTCCGGCTGGGGGCCGACGGCACCGAACAGGCGGTGCACACCGCCGACCTGCGGGTCGGGGACGTGATCGTCATCCGTCCCGGGGAGCGTGTCGGCGCGGACGGGCGGGTGATCGCCGGCGCGAGTGAGGTGGACCAGGCCACGATCACCGGCGAACCGCTCCCCGTGGACAGGCTGCCGGGTGACGAGGTGTTCGCCGGAACCCTCAACGGCACCGGCGCGCTCCGGGTCCGGGTGGAGCGCCCCGCGGGCGAGACGGTGGTCGCCCGGATCGTGGCCCTGGTCGAACAGGCCAGTGCGACCAAGGCGCGCACCCAGCTGTTCGTCGAGAGGATCGAGCAGCACTACTCGATCGGCATGGTCGCCGCCACCCTGGCGGTCTTCCTCGTCCCGCTGGCCTTCGGCTCCGATGTGGCCTCGGCACTGCTGCGGGCGATGACGTTCATGATCGTGGCCTCGCCGTGCGCGGTGGTGCTGGCCACGATGCCGCCCCTGCTGGCCGCCATCGCCAACGCCGGGCGGCACGGCGTCCTGGTCAAGTCCGCCGTGGCGATGGAACGCCTCGGCACCGCCACCCGGGTGGCCTTCGACAAGACCGGCACCCTCACCGAAGGAACCCCGCAACTGGACTCCGTCCGGCCCCTTTCCGACGCCGGCGAGGCCACCGATGTGGACGCCGGCGCCCGGTCCATGGAGCTGCTGGCGCTGGCCGCCGCAGCCGAGGCCCCCTCGGAGCACCCGCTCGCACGCGCGGTGGTGGAAGGCGCACGGCGAGCAGAGCTGCCCATCGAGGACGCCGAGGAGTTCACCTCGACACCCGGCCAGGGAGTCGGCGCCCGCGTCGGTGGCCGATGGGTACGGGTTGGCAGCCCCGCCCATCTCCTGGACGAGCGGGCTCCCGGCGCAGCGGTCACGACGGTGGAGGAACTGGAGAACGGCGGGCAGACCGCCGTGGTGGTCTGCGTCGACGGACGGGTGGCCGGGGTGCTGGGCCTGTCCGACCGGCCGCGCCACGACGCGACGACCGCCGTCGCGTCCATCACCGCGATCACCGGCACCGGTCCGCTGCTGCTGACCGGCGACAACCGGCGGGCCGCCGACCGTCTCGCCGAACACGCCGGGATCGAAGACGTACGCGCCGGGCTCCTTCCGCAGGACAAGGTCGCGGCCGTCCAGGCCCTGCAGGCCGATGGAGAGAAGGTGCTGCTGGTCGGCGACGGTGTGAACGACGCACCCGCGCTGGCCACCGCCCACTCCGGAGTGGCGATGGGCGGCATCGGTTCCGACCTGGCACTGGAGACCGCCGACGCCATCATCGTGCGGGACGAACTGGCGGCCGTCCCCGCCGTCATGGCGCTGTCCCGCAGGGCCCGGCGCGTGGTCACCGCCAACCTCGTCATCGCGGGTGCCTTCATCGCCGTGCTGGTCGCGTGGGACCTGATCGGCCACCTGCCGCTCCCCCTGGGCGTCGCCGGCCACGAAGGCTCCACCATCATCGTCGCCCTCAACGGACTCCGCCTGCTGACCGGCTCCGCCTGGCAGCGGGCCGTCGACCACCGGTGACCACCGGATCGGCGACCAAAAGGAACGAAAATGATTTTCAGATCCGTTATCATTACGACCGTCAGAAGGACGGGCGGCGAGAGAAGGCGGGAACATGGCCGACGAGGCTTCCAGGGCTGACGAGGGGCTGGGCTACGCCGTCAACGCGCCCTACTACGAGCTGATCCTTCCCACCGAGCACTGGGCGGGCGTCGCCGCATCGCTCGGCGCTCTGCTCAAGGACGCGCACACGGTCGCCGAGATCGGCGCCGGGACCGGTTACTACACCGAGGCGATGCTGGGCTTCCTGCCGCCGGACGCCGAGATCTTCGCGATCGAACCCGCGCGGGTCATGCGGGCCGCGCTGGTCACGAGGCTGGCGCGGCTACCGGAGGCGGAGCGGCGGGTGACCGTCCTGCCCGAGGACGCCGCCACCGCCGACCCCGGCACCGGACTGGACGCGGTCGTCCTGCTCAACCTGGTGATGCACTTCGCCCCGGACGAGCGTGAGCGACTGTGGCGGAAGTGGGCGAAGGCACTGAACCCGGGTGGGCTGCTCATCGTGGAAGCGCAGTACCCGCAGCGCACGGAGCCCGTACCGCCGTCGACGGTTCCCGGCCGCACGCTCGGCCGCCACCGCTACGACACGGTCTCGCGCGCCGACGTGGCCGGCGACGGCATGATCCGCTGGGTGAGCACCTACCGGACGTGGGACGGGGACCGCCTCGTCCGCGAGGAGACCGCCGAGTTCGACTGCCACGTCATCTCCGACGAGCGGCTCTCTGAGGAGCTGTCGGCCGCCGGGCTGGCGCCCGTACCGGACGCTCCCGAAGGTCTGCGCGTCTGGCGACGGTGACGCCTCTGCCGGGACGGCGGGTCAGAACGTGGTGGGGTACAGCCGCGGGACGAGGGCGCCTGCGTCCAGATCGCCCTCAGCCAGCCAGGACACCACGGCCTCGGCATCGTCACGGGACAGGATCGGCCCGACCCGGATCGCCGGGCCGTTCGGCCGGCGCCTGGTGTCGCAGGGCTGGACGGCCAGATAGGTGCCACTGTCGTGCGTTCCGGCCGACCGGCAGCGCGGCGCGTCCAGCAGGCAGCCGGTGCGCACCAGGACGCCGTGCCGGCTCTGCTTGATGACGGCCGCGAGCCGTGGCATGAGGAGGTCACCCGCGGCGTGGGCCGGACAGCACGGCCCGGCCCCGCAGACGACTACCGTGAACGCCCGATCGGACACCGCGTCCTCCCCGCCACAACCGTGCACGACACTCCCTCCAACATAATGAAAACGGTTATCAATGTCTACCACGTGAGGTGGCGACGACCGCGAGGTCGTACTTCACCTTCGGACTGTTTTCCGAATCTGGCTTCGATGCCTTCGAGTGCGAGGTCCAGCTTCCGGGTGTACCAGTCGAAGGGGGCGCACGCGATGGCGTCGGTCATGGCGGCTCGCACCGCCCGCCTCGTGGGCGGGTCGGTGTCGTCGGGCGCCCAGAGCCGGGCCATGTCCTGGAGCGTCGCCGGGTTGTCGGTGAGTCCGTGGATCATCTCGACGCCGCGGCGGTGGTCGACGGTCAGGTCGATGACCAGGTCGACCGCGAGGACGGCGTCCTCGGCCGTGAAGCCCTGGTCGACGAGGGCGACGGCGATGCCGTCGATGTGGCGCATCATCTCGGCCGGCATCAGGCCCGGCGAGAGTTCGGTGACCACGCCGGGATGCCGTTCCAGCAGTCGCCAGAAGGCGATCGCGTGGGTGCGGAGCAGCGGTCGCCAGGGCGCGGTGAGCGGCGGCCACTCGGTCGTGGTGATGACGTGGTTCCACGCCAGGGCGAGCAGTTCGCCCCTCGTGGGCGCGTACCGGTAGATCGTCATCGTCGATACGCCGATGCGGCGGGCGACCGCGGGGACGGTGATGCCCGCGAACCCTTCCCGCAGAACGGCATCGACGATGTCGCCGATGGCGATCTTGGGCGGGCGCCCGCCCGCTCGCCGTGCGCCGGTCATCGGTGCGGGATCCGCCAGGTACGGGCGGCGTCGAGCGCTCGCCAGTGCGCCGCGTACCGCTGGTCCATGGTGAGAAGTTCGAGGTGGGTACCGCGTTCGACGATGCGTCCGTGCTCGAGGAAGAGTATCTCGTCGGCCGTGGTGACGGTGGACAGCTGGTGCGCGATGACGATGATCGTCTTCTCGTGTCCGAGGGTCTCGATCGCGGCGGCCAACGCCTGCTGGTTCTCCGCGTCGAGGGAGGCGGCGGCCTCGTCGAGAAGGAGGATGGGCGCGTCCTTGAGGAGGGCGCGGGCGATGGCGACACGTTGCCTTTCGCCGCCTGAAAGGCGTGCGCCGCCTTCACCGACCTGGCTGTCCCAGCCCTGCGGCAGAGCGGTGATGACGTCGGTCAGACCGGCGCGCGCCGCGACCTGCTCGAGGTCGGCGTCGCTCGCGTCGGGACGGGCGATGCGGACGTTGTCGGCGAGGGTGCCGGAGAAGAGGTAGTTGTCCTGGAAGACGGGGGCGACCAGGCGATTCAGGTTCTCGGCGCCGATCTGAGGCAGCGGCGTCCTCCCGATGCGGATCGCACCGTCCCGCGGGTCGAAGAAGCGGGCGGCGAGCCGGATGAGCGTGCTCTTGCCCGAGCCCGATGGCCCGACGATCGCGGTGGTGGTGCCGGGCGCGACGGTGAAGCTCACGCCGTCGAGCACCGGGTCTGCGGTGCGGTAGGCGAAGCTGACGTCGTCGAACTCGACGGTCGCGTCGGCCGGGAGCCGGGGTTCGGCCGGTTCGGGGAGCGGTTCGGCGTCCAGGACGGCGTCGACGGCGTCCATCTGCGCGGTGGCGCCGCGGATGACGGTGGCATGGGCGGCGACCTCGCCGAGCGGAGTGACGAGGCGGTTGATGACCGGCAGCGTCGCCAGCAGGGTCGCGAGCGCGAGCGGTTCGGTGACCCCGGCGGCGAACGCGATCACCGTGCCCAGCAGGGCCAGCAGCGCGAGCCGGACCACGACCCCGTTGAGGATGAGGGGCGGCAGGACGAGCCAGAGCTGCCGCCGTTCGGAGCGCGCCTGCTCCTCCAGTGCCCGGTCGAAGTGGTCGATGGCCGACCCTGCCCGTCCGAAGGTGCGCAGCACCGGCTGGGCCTGCGCGAACTCGACCATGCGGTCGCCGGCGTCGGCGGTGGCGCGGTTGACGGCGGCGTCGGCGCGGCGGCCGAGCCTGCCCGCCCACCAGTAGACGGCGGTGACCGCGGGCATGGCCGCCAGCGCGATGAGCCCGATCCGGTGGTCGACGATCACAAGGGCGGCGATGAGCACCAGCGGGACCACGACCGACTTGATCAGAGCGGTCAGCTGCCGCACGGGCAGGGAGAGGATGTCCATGACGCCCTTGCTGAGGGTCAGCCCGAGGGTCCCGGTGTTGGCGGGTGTGAACCATCCCAGCGGCAGGGTGGCGACGTGGTCGCCGATCCGGTAGCGCAGCGTCGAGAGCAGTTCACCCGCCGCGTCGAAGCCCTTGAGGGTCGCCGAGTACTCGATCCGCCACGAGATGGCGGCGAGGGCGCAGAAGCCCGCCAGCCACATGGCGGCCGTCCGGACGTCCCCGGTCAGCAGCGCGCGCAGGATCGGGACGGTGAACGCGAGCGTGATGCCCTGGAGGAGGCTTGAGCACAGTGCCCAGCGCAGGTAGCGGTAGATGAGGGCGGCGTTCTCGGGGCCCAGGTAGCGGGCGAGCCGACGGATCATCGGGGGTGTCCTTCGGTCGGTGCTCGCCGGTCGTGCTGGGCCTGCCAGAGGCGCTGGTAGGAGCCGCCGAGGGCGAGGAGTTCGCCATGGCGTCCCCGCTCGGCGACCCGTCCCCGGTCGAGGACGAGGATCTCGTCCGCGTCGCGGATGGTGTCGAGCCGGTGGGCGATCACGATGACGGTGCGGGAGCGTTCGGTGACCAGCGCCGACAGCGCCGTCTGGATGGCGTGCTCGGATTCGGCGTCCGCGGCCGAGGTGGCCTCGTCCAGGACGAGCACGTCCGGGTCGAGCAGGAACGCGCGGGCGATGCTGATGCGCTGCGTTTCGCCTCCGGACAGGACGGCGTCCTCCCCGTGCACCGAGTCGTAGCCGCGCGGCAGGCGAAGGATGCGTTCATGGATGTTCGCCGCGGCGGCGGCCCGCTGGATGTCCGCGCGGTCCGCTTCGGGGCGGGCCAGGGCGATGTTGTCGGCGATGGTGGCCCGGATCAGCCGGACGTCCTGAAAGACCAGCCCGACCGTACGGAAAAGCTCTTCAGAGGCGATCTGATCCAGCCGGGCGCCGCCGAGCCGGATCTGCCCGGCGGTGGGGTCGGCGTAGCGGAGCATCAACCGCGCAAGGGTCGACTTGCCCGACCCGGACGGGCCCACGATCGCGGTGACGCTGCCCGGCTCGAACGTGGCGGTGACGTCGTGGAGGACCTCCCGGTCCGGCTCGTAGCCGAAGTGAACGTGGTCGAGCTCGAGCCGCGTACCGGACGGGCTCACCGGCTCCGGCGGCTCCGGCATCGGGTCGATCTTGAGCAGCGCGCTCAGCCGCGCGGCCGCGGCCCGTCCCATCTGCAACGCCTGCACGTTCGAGGTCAGGACGCCGACAGAACCCGCCAGCCCGAGGCCCACGAGTGTGAACGGCAGCAGGTCGATCCCGTCCATCCATCCCGCCGCGA
The DNA here is from genome assembly GCF_044326315.1 of Actinomadura sp. 9N407. NCBI lineage: Bacteria > Bacillati > Actinomycetota > Actinomycetes > Streptosporangiales > Thermomonosporaceae > Actinomadura > Actinomadura sp. 9N407. The sequence goes on from NZ_JBIRAW010000011.1 coordinate 62,170, forward strand.
CGAATCCCGTCCCGGACACGAGCGTCAACGCCAGCAGCGCGACCGGGGCGACCAGCTGGTTCGCGATGGTCTCGGGCGCGATCAGCGGCCGCGACCAGCCGACGAAGAAGGTGGTGAAGCGCTCGACCGCGGCACGGTAGGCGGCATGGGCACGGCCGGTCCGCCCGAAGGTCTTCACGACGGGGATCCCGTCGACGAACTCCACCACGGCACTGTTGACCTCGGCCAGCACGCGGCCGTACTCGTCCATCTGCTGCCCGCTGCCGGCCATCATCCGCCAGTAGATGAGGACGAAGACCGGTAGGGGTGCCACCAGGATCAGCGCGAGCCGCCAGTCGACCACGAACAGGTACGCGTATGCGGCGATCGGCGTCGCGACGGCGCCGGCGATCTCGTTGTAGGAGTGCGCCACGAGGTGGTGCAGCGCGCCGACGTCGTCCTGCATCCCCTGCTTCACCCGCCCGGCCGTGGTGCCGGTGAACCAGCCCAGCGGCGCGGTGCGCAACCGCGCCGCCAGTCGCCGCCGCAGGATCAGCGTCAGGGTGTTGTCGGCCAGGTGCGCGACCAGATCGGCCACGCCCTTCAGCACCAGGCCGGCCGCGAGCAGGACCGATCCGATCAGCAGCGTACGCCAGATGCCCGGGTCGGCCGGGTCCTCGAGCAGCCGCTCGGCGATGAGGGCGCTGACGATGAGCGGCGAGAGGACCAGGGCCGAGGAGACGGCCTGCAACCCCGCCGCCAGCGCGAGCCGACCACGCACCGGCCGCAGCAGCGAGCCGACCGGGCTCGCCCCGGCTACGCCGGCCATGACCGAAGAATGAGAACCGTTTTCATGATCAGGATTATGATATGCACCTAACACAACCGCAAGGGATAACTGAGAATGATTGTCATTCATGCTCGGTGTCCCGAACGTGGCGCTGCCCCCGGGAGACGGTGGACGACCTCCAACGCCCCGTCCGTCCCCCGGCGGCCGACAGTGACCGTCCGGACGGCTTCTCCCTCCGCACCGGCGTACGCGCGGCCGGGCGAAGGCGCATGCGGCAAGTTGGTACCGTGCTATCGGCTGATTCAAGGCAGGTCAGACGTCGAATCGAATCGACACAGATCGGGCAGAGCGCGCATCATGACAGCAGCTTCATCCCACGGTCCCGCACAGCGGACGTCCGCCACGGGCGCGGGGACACGCGTCCCGGGGACGCGGCAGGGAGTGATCATCGGTCAGGCGCTGGCAGACCTACCGGAGTTCCGCAGCGCCCAGGACATCCACGGTGAGCTGCGGCGCCGTGGTGAGCGCATCGGGCTCGCCACCGTCTACCGCCATCTGCAGATTCTCCGGCAGAACGGTGTCGTCGACGCGATCCAGGACCAGGGCGGCGAGACCCTCTACCGGCGCTGCGAGACCAGCACGCATCACCATCATGTGACCTGCCGCCGCTGCGGGTACAGCGTCGAGGTCGAGGGCCCGGCGATCGAACGCTGGGCCGAGCGCGTCGCCACCGACGCCGGCTTCACCGAGGTCGAACACATGGTGGAGATCTTCGGCATCTGCCCCGCCTGCGCCCGCCAGAGCGGCTGACCACGTCACCTCCGGACGCGGGTTCTCCGTCGGTCGTCCGGCCGGGTCGAGGAGCTCTGCGAACGGGTCGTCCACGGCGGTCGCCGGTTCACCTGGAGCCAGGAGGCCTGGACCTCATCGTTGTCCAGATCGGGGCTTGGGCCGCCCGTTCGGGGAGTCACGAACGCCTCCAGACCGTGCCCGCCTGGGTGCCTGCCCAGACGGTGGTGGTGTGGGGCACGCGGGTCATCGAGTAGGCGGTCACCACGGAGGGCGGGACGGCGCGTGTCCAGGAGGTGCCGTCGAAGTGCAGCAAGTGGGTGGGGTCGAACGGCGTGGACAGCCAGACGCCGCGCCGACCGTCGGAGGCGATCGAGCCGAGGAAGCCGACCGCGGACGCCGGGCGTACCCCGCCGGCCGGGTCGGCTGGGCCCGGAAGCGGATGCACGGTGAACTCCGACCCGTTCCAATGGTGCAGCGTCGGCGGCCGGAACAGCGGGTGCTGCTCGAGCGCGTAGAACCAGACGTCGTCGCGGGCCACGTACTCGATCTGCAGGATCCAGTGGGCCCAGGTCGTCCCCCACGGGATGCGCGTCCAGTCCGTGCCGTCGAAGTGCCACAGCGGGGTCGGAGCGGTCTGCGACTCCCCTATTCCGCCGGCCCAGACGTCCGAAGCGCTTCGCGCGGCGATGGCGTTGAGCCCGAAGGGCCGGGGCACGGTGAGCGATTCCGCCCACCGGCCGTTACGCCGTACGGACACCGTCGTGGCGTCCCCGCCGACCCCGGTCGCCCACAGCCCACCGGCACGGTCCACGTCGATGGCATGGAGTTGCCGGCCGGCGGGACCGGGCACCGTCGTCCAGCGGCGTCCGTTCCAGCGCAGCAGGTCGGTGCGCTCTTGGGCGTTCGGGCCCGAGGCCAAGGCCCAGGCACTGGCGGCGTGCAGGGCGCGGATATCGCTGACGCCGGCCAGTCCCTCGGGCAGCGCGGCTCGCGTCCAGCCGCGCGGGGTCCGATGCAGCATGACGGCGCGCGAGTCCGGCTGGAACGCGTTCTCGGTGCCGCCGGTGAACACGTGCCACGGGTCTGGAGCGGCGATGCCGAGCAGGTGGCTCCGGCCCGACAGCGGCGGGACCGGCACGTCGGCCCACTCGCCTGATGGCGAGGCGGCGCGCGCGGTACCGGTCAGCGGCCCGGTGGTGGCGGCGCCGAGCAGCGCGGTGCCACCGAGGATGACGGCGCGGCGGGACGGGAGGGAGATCGGTCGGTCCACGGGGGCTCCTTGGCCGGCGGAGAATCGATGCCAGTATTAAGTGGCAAGATGCTCGAATCCATCCCCTGGCCTGATGCGGTCGTCTCAGCACCGCCCAAGGACGCCGGGTGGAGCCTTCACCGCCTGGCCCAGGGTGCCCGTGACGGCACCTCGGACGTGAGCCTCGGCTCCGGGCGAGATGCCGACACGTGGATCACCCACGGTGGCGTCGCAGACGGCGTCGCAACACCGTCCACCAGGTCGCGGATCGCGCCTCCACCGCAGGCCGGTGAGCGGTGTACGGTACGCCACCGGTTTTTCCCCCGGCCACGGAATCGTCGGTCTCGCGGATCCGCCCGCGTTCGCCCGCCCCGGCCTCCGCCGGCGGGACCACGGCCGACGGGGGCCGGGGAGCGAACGTGACGGGAAGCGAGGCGAGGCGGCGGGTCATCCAGGCCGTGTCCCAGTGCAGTTCGTCATCGGGCACGCCCAGGCCGAGATCGGGAAGCCGCGCGAACAGGGTGTCGAGCCCCGTCTCCACGATGCTGCGGCTGAGCTCCTGGCCGGGGCACTCGTGCGAGCCGCCACCGAAGGCGAGGTGGGAGCGGTTCCCGAACAGCGAGGCGGACAGATCCGGCCGGATGGCGGGGTCCCGGTTGCCCGCGGCCAGGCCGAGCAGCAGGAGGTCCCCGGCCTTGATCTGCTGTCCCCCCAGTTGCGTGTCGGCGATGGCCCACCGTCCAGGCACCAGCCGGAACGGTGGCTCGTCCCACAGGATCTGTTCCACGGCGTCGGCCATGGTCATGTGACCGCCCGCCAGGTACGCCCGGAAACGGGGGTCGGTGAGCATCATCCGGATCGTGCTCGCGATCAGGCTGACCGTGGTCTCGTTGGCGATGATGAGAGTCGGCCGCAGGTTCTGCACCACCTCCCCGTCGCTGAGCCCGGCGCTGTGGCCGAGCAGCCAGGAGGTGAGGTCGTTCCCGGGGGCGTTCCGCTTCCCCGCCACGACCTGCGTCAGCGTCCGCATGATCTGCTCGCTGCTCTCGACCGCCGTCTTCGCCCCGGTCACGATGTCCTGCGTCGCCTTGACCAGGGCGGGACCGGCCTCGTCCGGCATGCCGAGGAGCCGTGCCATGACGAGGATGGGCAGGTGCTGGGCGAACCGGGGGATCAGATCGGCCTTCCCCTCGGCGCAGAACCCGTCGATCAGCCGGTTGGCGATCTGCATGACATGACGGCGTACGCCGCGCCGGTTCAGGCCGCCCAGGCTGTCGTTGAACGCCGACCGCAGCCTCCGGTGCTCGTCACCGTCGGTGAACCGCATGATCGGGCCCCACTGCGTCGTCGGCCGCAGCGGCGAGTCCGCGGGGACCCGGTCCTCGACGTACAGGTTCCAGATCCGGGAGTCACGGGTGAAGCGGGTGGTGGTACGGGCGACCTCCAGGTTCTCCCGGTGGCCGAGGACCAGCCAGGCGGGGAGGTCATCGGCCAGCAGGACCGGCGCCACCGGCCCGTGCCGGGCACGGAGCCGCTCGTAGGCGGGCATGGGATCCGCCACGACGTCCGGGGAGAACAGGTTCACCAGGCCGTCGTCGCCGTGGAACGCGTGTGCCGGGCACTGCGGCGGCGGCTGGGCGGTGCCGGCGGTCTCGGGCTCTGCGGGATCGGGTACGGGGGGCACGATCATCGCTCCTGGTTCGTATCGATGAGGGTGTACAGGTAGCGCATCAGCACCAGCAGGGTGTCGCGGCTGGAAACGCGCTCACGGGCGTCGCACTCGACGATGGGCACGGACGGGGGAAGGTCCAGGGCCGCCCGGATCTCGGCCGTCGGGTGTACGGGAGCATCGGGAAAGCCGTTGACGGCCACGATGAACGGGATCCCCCGGTCCTCGAGCCGGCCCAGTACGTCGAAACTGATCTCCAACCGCCGGGTGTCGATCAGGACCACCGCGCCCAGCGCGCCGTCGAACAGGCCTTTCCACAAGAACCAGAACCGCTCCTGCCCGGGGGTACCGAACAGGTAGAGCACCAGTTCCTCGTTGAGACTGATCCGGCCGAAGTCCATCGCCACGGTGGTCTTCGTCTTGGTCTCCACGCCCGCGACGTCGTCCACGCCGCGGCTGACCTCCGTCATGGTCTCCTCGGTGGTCAGCGGCCGGATCTCGCTCACCGACCCGACCATGGTCGTCTTCCCGACTCCGAAGCCTCCGACGATCACGACCTTGACCGCCGTCGCGGCCGTGGCGAGCAGGGCGTCCTCGGCCGAGGGCCCGGGCCGCTTCTCGTATCGCGTCTCAGATTCTGGAGAGCCCATGGATCACCGCCTCCAAAAGTGCAGCGTCGGGCCGGGGCGCCGCGCGCATGGGCGCCCGCGCTTCCACCCGTCCCGTGGCCATCAGATCGGTGACCAGCAGGCTGACCGTGCTGGCGGGCAGGGACAGGTGGGCGGAGATCTCGGCGACCGACAGCGGATTGGCGCACATGTGGAGGATGGCGGCCGATTCCGGAGGCGTTCCCGGCTCGGGGCCATGGCGCGTCACGATCAACGTGACGAGATCGAGCGGGATCTGCTCGGCCGGCCGGTAGCCGCTCCCCGTGACCACGTAGAGCCGTTCCGGGCCGCCCTCGGCCCAGTCCTGCCGGGCTTTCCCGTGGGGATCGTTCATACGCCCGACCCGCTCGAACGCGGCGCGCTGGTCAGATGCTCACCGATACGCGCCACCAGGTCGCGCATGCGCTGCCCCATCAGCCCCGCGTCCACCCCCTCGTCGGCCATCACCGCCAGGTAGGCGCCCTGGGCCGCCGCCATCAGGTAGAAGAAGCCGACGTCGATCTCGATCACCACCAGGCGCATCCGGCCCGCACCGTCCGGGAACTCGGCGGCGATCGCCGACGCCAGGCTCTGCAGCCCGGAGCAGGCCGCCGCGATGCGGTCGGCGACGTCCGCATCGCTGTCCGGTTCCTGCACCGTGCTCAGTCCCGCGATGCTCAGCCCGTCCGATGAGAGCACCACGACGTGGCGTATCTGGGGAACACTGGTCGCCAGGTCCCTGAGCATCCAGTCCATGTTCTGCCGATACTGGGTCATGTGGTCATTCATCCTCACCCGACGACGGGCCGTTCTGCGCGTCCTCGGCGTCGTTCGGGAGAAGCTTTCCGGAGATGCCGTCGTGGAAGTCGGCCAACCACATTCCGGGCTCCATGGACCCGGACTCCTCCTTACCGCGCGAGGATCGCGACGCGTCCGTACCAGCGGGCCGGGCACCGGCCCGCGCAGCACCGGGCGGCTGGGCACCGGCGGACACCGGAGCGCTGCGGCGACGGCGCTGCGGCAGCCCGTTGGCACCGCGTGAGAACGACTCCGCCACCTCTGGGGCGCTGACCCCGCTCGGACCGGTCGGCGGCTGGGCGGCCCTCGGCCGCAGTGACGGCACCGAGCCGGCCCGGGCGATCTGGCCACCGGGAACGGGAGACACGGTGAGCAGGTCCTTCGGCACGGTCAGCACCGCGCGGACTCCCCCGTAAACGGACGGGCGAAGGGCCACCGTGAAGTGGTTCACCCACGCGAGCCGGCCGACGACGGCCAGGCCGAGCCGCGGCGTCTCGCCCAGGTCGTCCAGGTCCAGCCCCGCGGACCCCGACGCCGCCCTCGCCAGCGCCCGCTCCGCCCGGACGCGGGCCTCGTCGGTCAGGCCGATCCCCGCGTCCTCGATCTCGACCGCCACACCGGCGTGCACCTCGGTCGCGGTCAGGTGGACGCGGGCATGCGGCGGCGAGTAGCGGGTCGCGTTGTCCAGCAGTTCGGCCAGTGCGTGGATCAACGGCTCCACGGCCGGTCCGACGACCGCGAACTCGGCCACCGAGTGCAGATCGACGCGGTCGTAGTCGATGATGCGGGACATCGCGCCCCGGAGCACGTTGAACAGCGGCACGTCCAAGCGCCACTGGCGGCCCGGCCGTGCCCCGCCCAGGACGGCGATGCTGTCGGCGAGCCGTCCGACCAGCGCGGTGCCGTGATCCAGATGGAGCAGGTCATCGTAGACCTCGCGATTCGTGCCATGCCTGTCCTCCATCTCCCGCAGGTCGACGGCCTGCTGGTGGACGATGGCCTGCACGCGGCGGGCGATGTTGACGAAGGCCCGCTGGGCGGAGTCGCGCAGCCCCTCCTGCGCCTCCACGGCGTCGATCACCGATCGCAGCACCGCCTCGTGGGCGGCTCCCAGCTCAGGCCCGAGCCGGGGGTGCGGGGTGAGACCGCTCAGCGCCTCGTCCACGAGCGCGCCCTGCTGGAGGCGTTCCACCGCCGCGGGCAGCAGTTGCGTGGCGAGGCGGAAGGTCTCGCCCATGTGCGCCTCGAGGTGGCCCTTGAGTGCCTCCTGCTCAGCGGCGTGCCTGCTCCGCAGCATGTCGGCGGTGCGCGCTCCGCGCGCGCCCTCCCCCAAGACCAGGAAGGCCGCCACCACGCCGCACACCGCGACGGCCGTCCCCGTGTCGCCGGACAGCAGCCACGCCGCGACCGCGCCGGCGAGGAGCACGACGAGGGGAACGGCGACGAGCGCGGCGAGGGGAGGCAGCCACCAGGGGACGACGAACGGCCGGCCTCCGGACGGCGAACCGGATCGAGCCATGGACACATCCTTAATCGGCTTAAAGGAAATGACGCCCTTTTGCCAGGACACAATTGCACAGGCGCGAAGGAAACACCCGAAGGCGTCATCATCGGACATCTACCCGGGGCGTTTGATGCTATCCACACCGCTCATTACGCTGCAAGCGACTTGCGCCATACCGATGACACTCCCAGTGATCTGTGGTGGTTTGTTCGATTGGTCGCCTCACATGCATTTCCGTCACGGTAGGGGCGCGAACGTGGCGGGCAAATCAGGTCGAAACCGGAAAAATCGACGGCCATGCGTGTGATCAATTCGGATGTTCGTCGATGTGATCGGAAATTCCTCAGGGCATCGCCGATTCACCGCGAAATGATCACCTGGAGATCGTTCCTGCTGGAGCAGATCTTTCGTCGAGTGGCCGATGAGGCGGGCGAGGCGGGTGAGCCGGTCGAGATCGTCTCGAGGTCCCCGTGATCCCCGGCGGCCGGCGGGCCAGCCCGACACCGGCACGAACACCAGGTCGATGCACAGGCAGCCGGTCCGACCATTTTAGGGCCGCCAATTAAACCCGGTATATGTTGCCTGTAACTGATCTTCCGCGCACACCGAGTACCGTCGCGCCGCATCTCGGTTCCCGAACTCCGCGCCGCCACTGAGGGTCACCGCCAGGACTGCCCGAGAATGTCACCACATGGGATATATGCGCCATGGAGCCGCAGCGGCAACATGTGATGACACCACGCACGTAGCACCTGTTCTGGCCCTTCAGAGGGATCCGGTCCGCGCAGAACGTGCGAGGTCTCTCGTCCTTGCCGTGCTGGCTGCGGGGTCATGCTGAAGGGGCAGGAACATGGAGAAGTCTGTGTTGGTCGTGGGGGGCGGCCCGGCCGGCAGCACCGCTGCGGCGTTGCTCGCCCGGGCGGGACTGAGGGTCCGCCTCTTCGAGCGCGAGGTCTTCCCGCGCTATCACATCGGCGAGTCGCTCGCTCCGTCGTGCCGTGCGGTGCTGGAACTGTCGGGGGCCGGACCCGCGGTCGCCCGCCACGGTTTCCAGATCAAACGAGGCGGCTTGTTCCGGTGGGGCGCCGAGGACTGGGGCGTGGACTGGTCCGGCAACTTCGGCCCGCAGGTCTATTCCTGGCAGGTGGACCGCGGCGACTTCGACCGGCTGCTGCTGGACAACGCGCGGGCTCAGGGAGTCGAGGTCATCGAGGGGGCGCATGTCCGGCAGGTGCTGTTCGAGGAGTCGCGGCCGACCGGCGTGGTCTGGACGCGCCAGGGTCACGACGAGCAGCTGACGGCTCGGGGCGACTTCCTGATCGACGCCTCCGGCCGGGCCGGGCTGCTGTCGACCCGGTACCACCGGGACCGCACGCCGCACGAGGTGTTCCGCAACGTGGCGATCTGGGGGTACTGGCAGGGCGGTGAGACCCTGCCGGGATCGCCGGAGGGCGGTCTCAACGCCATCTCCTCACCGGACGGCTGGTACTGGGTGATCCCGCTGGCCGGGGAGAGGCTCAGCGTGGGATTCGTGACCCACCGCGACACCTTCCAGGCGCGCAGGCCCGACCACGCGACGCTTGAGGAACTGCTCCTGGCCTTCGTCCAGGAGTCGGACACGGTCAGCGCGCTGGTGTCCAAGGGCGAGTTCCAGCCGCCGGTCAGGGTCGAGCAGGACTACTCCTATGTCGCGAAGCGGTTCTGCGGGCCAGGGCATGTGGTCCTGGGGGACGCGGCGTGCTTCCTGGACCCCCTGCTGTCCACCGGTACGCACCTGGCGATGTTCAGCGCCCTGGTGGGAGCGGCCACGGTCACCGCGATCCTGGACGGCACGGTGGCGGAGGACGAGGCCCTCGGCTTCTTCGACCATTCCTACCGCCGGGCCTACCACCGGTTCCTGCGCCTGGTGTCGTTGATGTACCAGCAGTACCGCGGCAAGGAGACCTACTTCTGGGACGCACAGCGGCTGGTCAGGGACGGCGACCGCTACCACGCACCGGTCGGCGCGTTCGCGAAGATCATCTCCGGGCTCAGCGATCTGCAGGACACCGGCTACACCCCGGGCTGGGCGCCGGCCGAAGGCGCCGGCCCGGCACCGGACACGGCCCCGCGGGGGCACGCCGCGGGTACCGCCGTGCGGTCCATCGTCGATCCGGCCACAGGGCTGCGGCTGGTGACGGACCCGCGGCTGGGCCTGGCGCGCATCGGCGACGGCCCGGCGTGAGCGGAACGAGACTCTGACCGATGAGCGGCTCCGCGCACCAGTTCGCGATGTTCGTCCTCGCCCTGGCCGTGATCCTCGTGGCCGCCCGTGCCGCGGGCGTCGTGGCACGGCGGCTGGGCCAGCCGGCCGTGGTCGGTGAGATCATCGCCGGGATCGCGCTGGGACCGACGCTGCTGGGCGGCCAGGTATCGACCGTCCTCTTCCCCGCGGACATCCGCCCGTCCCTCGCCACGGTGGCGAACCTCGGCCTGGCCCTGTTCATGTTCTCCGTCGGCCTGGACCTGGACTGGGAGACGTCGCGCCGGGTGCTCAGGACGGCCGTGCCGGTCGCCGTGGGGGCGATGCTGCTTCCGTTCGTCCTGGGGATCGCGCTCGGCCTCTTCCTGATCGAGCGCTATCCCAGCGACCACCCGGCGGTGTTCGTCGCCTTCCTGGGCGTGGCGATGTCGGTGACGGCCTTCCCGGTGCTCGCGCGCATCGTCGACGACAACGGCTTGAGCCGGACGGACTTCGGGGTCCTGGCCCTGTCGAGCGCGGCCATCTGCGATGTCGTGGCGTGGTCGGCGCTGGCCGTCCTGCTGGCGGTGGCCGGGGCGGGCGGACCGAACCCGTGGTCGCTCCTGCTGGTCGTCCCGTACGCGTGGGTGATGTTCCGCGTCGTCCGGCCGGTCCTGCGCGGCATGGCCGAGCGGGCCGAGCGCTCTGACCGCTGGGCCTGGTGTCTGACCGGGGCGGTGCTGGTGGGGCTGCCACTGTCGAGTCTGGCCACCGAGGGCATGGGACTCCACTTCGTCTTCGGGGCGTTCCTGTTCGGTGCGGTCATGCCCCGCACAGGTTCCGGGGCGCCGGGCACGGCATGGTGCGGCCGGTGCCTGCCGTTCGTCCTGCCCGTGTTCTTCGCCGTGGTGGGCTTGGGAGTGGACCTGTCAGGGTTCCCGATCACCCGGTTGTGGGACATCGCTCTGATCGTCGCGGTGGCGGCGGCGGGCAAGCTCCTCGGCGGGTTCGCCGGGGCGCGGCTCCGCGGCCTGGACGTCCGGCGGTCCAGCGCCCTGGCGGTCCTCATGAACACGCGGGGGCTGGCCGAACTGGTCGTCCTCGCGGTGGGCCTGCGGCTCGGCGTCCTCGGCAACGACCTGTACTCCCTCATGGTCGTGATGGCGGTGGCGACCACCGTGATGACGGGTCCCCTGCTCCGCCTCGTCCACCTGGAAAGGGCACCGGAGAAGGTGCCCTCGCCCGTACCCACGCTCGTTCCAGATCCGTGACACATCAAGGAGGACGCCATGGCAAAGACCGATTTCGATGTGGCGATCATCGGCGGCGGACCGGCGGGCTCGACCACCGCCTCGTACCTGGCCAAGGCCGGCCTGTCCTGCACGGTGCTGGAGAGCGCGGCCTTCCCCCGGCCGCACGTCGGGGAATCGCTCGTCCCGGCCACGACCCCGGTGCTGGACGAGATCGGCGCGCTGCGCGCCGTGGACGCGGCCGGTTTCCCTCGCAAGTACGGGGCGGCCTGGACCTCGGCGGTCTCCCCGGACGTGCCCACCCTGGGTTTCGACCTGCCGCACGGGTTCCGTGAGGCGAGCACCCGGTTCAGCGAACGCGACCAGCCGGGCGTCCATCAGGACTACACCTACCACGTGGACCGCGGCGTGTTCGATCTGCTGCTGCTCGAGCACGCGGCTTCGCTCGGCGCGCGGGTCCACCAGCGCGCGAGGGTGCGCGGCGCCGACCTGTCCGGACCGAACCCGAGGCTGACCGTCGGCATGGGCGGCCGGGACGTCGACATCACGGCCCGAGTGATCGTCGACGCCAGCGGCCGCAACACGTTCCTGGGCAACCGGCTCCGCCTCAAGGTTCCGGACCCGGTCTTCAACCAGTACGCCATCCATACCTGGTTCGAAGGGCTGGACCGGACCGCGGTCGCCGTCACCAAGGACAAGGCGACGTTCATCTTCATTCACTTCCTGCCCCTGATCGACACCTGGGTGTGGCAGATCCCGATCACCGAGACGATCACCAGCGTGGGCGTGGTCACCCAGAAGTCCCGGTTCGCGGCCTCGCGTTCCGACCGGGAGTCGTTCTTCTGGGAGTGCATGGCGAGCCGGCCCGAGCTCCTCGCGGCGCTGAAGGGCGCCGAGCGGGTCCGCCCGTTCCGGCATGAAGGCGACTACAGCTACGGGATGCGGCAGATCTGCGGCGACGGCTGGGTCGCCGTCGGCGACGCGGCGCGGTTCGTCGATCCGATCTTCTCCAGCGGCGTCAGCGTCGCACTCAACGGTGCCCGCCTGGCCGCTCAGGACATCATCGCGGCCGCGGAGACCGGAGACTTCACCAAGCCGGGCTTCGCGAACTACGAGACCCTGATGCGCCGCGCGATGCGCAACTGGTACGAGTTCATCTCCATCTACTACCGGCTCAACGTCCTGTACACGGCGTTCGTGCAGGACCCGCGCTACCGCCTGGACATGATCCAGATGCTGCAGGGCTGCTTCTACGACGAGGACGAGCCCGCGGCGCTGAGGAAGATGCGCGTCGTCACCCGGCAGGTCGAAGAGAACCCCCGGCACCTCTGGCACCGCTATCTCGGCAGCCTGCGCGCTCCCGCCATGGAACCCGGGTTCTGAGCGGCGGGCAGGTGAGCCGATGGATTTCGAACTCTCCGCGGAACAGCGGGCACTGCGCGAGTCGATCGTCGAGTTCGCGCGGGCACAGCTCAACGACGACCTCGCGTCCCGCGACGAGCAAGGCCTGTTTCCCGCGCGCAACTGGGTGAAGTGCGCCGAGCTGGGGCTGACGGGGTTACCGGTGCCGCGGGCGTACGGAGGCTCGGAGGCGGACGCCACGAGCACCGTCGTGGCCCTGGAGGCCTTGGGCTACGGCTGCCGGGACAACGGCCTGATCTTCTCGTTGAACGCGCACCTCTGGGCGTGTACCGCGCCGCTGGCACGCTTCGGCAGTCCCGGGCAACGCGAGCGGTACCTGCCCCCGATCTGCGCCGGGTCGCTGATCACCGCGCATGCCATGTCCGAGGCCGGATCGGGCTCCGACGCGTTCGCGCTGCGTACCGTCGCACGTCAGGACGGTGCCGGCTTCCGCCTGGACGGCGCCAAGGCCTTCGTCACCAACGCGCCGATCGCCGGGCTGTTCCTCGTCTTCGCCAGCACCGACCTGAGCCGTGCCTTCGCGGGGGTCTCGGCGTTCCTGGTCGAGGCGGACGCGCCGGGCCTCCACATCGGCCGGCCCATCGCCAAGATGGGACTGCGGACCTCTCCGATGGCCGAGGTGTCCTTCGACGGTTGCCCCGCCGTTCTCCTCGGGCCCGCCGGAGCGGGAATGCCGATCTTCACCTGGGCGATGGAGCGGGAACGCGCCTTCATCCTCGCCGGGCCGGTCGGCACCATGCGGCGGAACCTGGAGCGCTGCCTCGTCCACGCGCGGGAACGGGAGCAGTTCGGACAGCCGATCGGCGCGTTCCAGGGGGTCGCGCACCGCCTGGTCGACATGCGCCTGCGCCATGAGTCCGCACGCCTCCTCCTGTACCGCCTGGCGTGGTCGATCGACCAGGGCCGACCGGTCCGGATGGAGTCGGCCCTGGCCAAGCTCCACCTCGCGGAGAGCATGGTCGCGTCCGGTCTGGACGCGGTCCAACTCCACGGCGGCTACGGCTATCTGGCCGAGTACGGGCTGGAACGCGACCTGCGCGACGCGGTGGCCGGCCGGCTGCACTCCGGCACCTCGGAGATCATGCGCGACGAGATCGCCCGCCTGATGGGTGTGGGCGCGGGCACGCAGAAAGGACGGCACGATGACGAATGACGTGGCCACCGTGGTGCAGGGCTTCATCCTCGACCGGATGGGGCGGCCTGGGCTGCGGGGCGACCTGGACCCCGACGGCTCGCTCATCGACGAGCAGGTCCTGGACTCCCTCGGGGTCCTGGAGGTCGCCTCGTTCCTGGAGCAGCACTACCTCATCGAGGTCGACCCGGTGGAGCTGGTCGCCGACAACTTCGAGAGCCTCAACAAGATCGCCGGCTTCGTGGCGCGCAAGCTGGCCGAGCCGGGCCGAGACCCGGACGCCGTACGGAGCACGCCGTGAGGAGGGCCCCGTGAGGAGAGCGCCGTGAGGAGAGCGCCGTGCTGCACCGGCTGCTGAGCGAGGCCGCCGCGAACCATCCCGGCGAGGTGGCGCTCGTCGACGGCGACCGTGTCCTGACCTACGCCGACCTCGATCGCGCGGTGAACCGGCTTGCCCGCGTCCTGCGCGAAGCCGGGGTGCGGCGGGGCGACCGCGTCGCCATCCTGCTGGACAAGTCCGCCGAGGCGATCGTCTCGATCTACGGTGTGCTGGCGGCCGGGGCGGCCTATGTGCCCCTCGACCCGCACGCCCCGCCCGCGAGGCATCGGCAGATAATCGCGGATTGCTCTCCCCGTCTGCTGCTGTGCGGGAACACGGACGACACCGGAACGTCAGGCGGGGATTCGGCCGGGCAGACACGCGTCCTTCGCGTCGCGGGTGTGTGCGCCGAAGAGGCCGCGACATCCTCGGTGTCCTCGGCTCCCTTGCGGATGGAGGCCGACGGGGACGACCTCGCCTACATCCTCTACACCTCCGGTTCGACCGGGGGGCCCAAAGGGGTGGCTCTCACCCACCGCAACGGGCTCGCCTTCGTCCGCTGGGCGGTCGAGGAGTTCACCGTCACCGGCACCGACCGGCTGGCCTCCCTTGCCCCGCTGCATTTCGACCTGTCGGTCTTCGACGTCTTCGCCTCGGCCGCCGCGGCGGCCGCCCTCGTCCTCGTCCCACGCCGCGTCACGGTCTTCCCCGCCGAACTGGCGGGTTTCGTCCGGAATCAGCGGATCACCGTGTGGTACTCGACACCCTCGGTCCTGACCCTGCTTCTGCGGTACGGCCGTCCCGCCCTCCGCGACCTGGCCGGGCTGAGAGTGATCCTTTTCGCCGGCGAGGTGTTCCCAGCCCCGCGCCTGGCGGAGCTGGCGGAACTCGCGCCGCACGCCCGCCTGGCGAACCTGTACGGGCCGACGGAGACCAACGTGTGCACCTGGACGCAGGTCCGGCGGCCGGTCGACCCGGCCGCTCCCGTCCCGATCGGCCAGCCGATCCCAGGCGTGTCGACCGCCGTGATCGGCGATGACGGAACGCCGGTGGGGCCGGACGAGATCGGCGAACTGTACGTGCGGGGCCCCACGGTGATGCGCGGATACTGGAACGACCCGGGCCGCACCGAGCGGGCCCTGGTCCGCCTGCCGGGCACCCAAGGCCTCTCCTACGCCACCGGCGATCTCGTCCGGGTCGACGGCACCGGTGTCCACCATTTCCTCGGACGGCGCGACGACCAGATCAAGAGCGCCGGGCACCGGATAGAACTCGGCGAGGTCGAGACCGTGCTCCACGGCCACCCTTCGGTCGCGGAATGCGCGGTCCTGGCCGTCCCCGACCCGGACATCACCAACAGGATCGTCGGGTGCGTCGTGGCTCCCGGGGTCTCCGCGGCCGAGCTCGCCGGGCACTGCGCCCAGCACTTGCCGCCCTACATGGTTCCGCACCGCTTCGAACTGCTCGACTCACTTCCCAAGACCTCCACCGGCAAGACCGATCGTCGCAACCTGCGGGACCTGGCCGCCGGGTCCGCCCCACATGCGGAGACGAGACCATGACGC
The DNA here is from genome assembly GCF_044326315.1 of Actinomadura sp. 9N407. NCBI lineage: Bacteria > Bacillati > Actinomycetota > Actinomycetes > Streptosporangiales > Thermomonosporaceae > Actinomadura > Actinomadura sp. 9N407. The sequence goes on from NZ_JBIRAW010000011.1 coordinate 77,507, forward strand.
GCCCCTGCCGCCTTCGGGCTTCCGGCCGATCGGCTTCGCGTGCCCGATGCGTTCAGATGACTCCGGCTTCGGCCAGCCAGCGCCACAGCTGGTCCTGCTGGACGACGGTGACCCCGAGCTTGTCGGCCTTGCCGGTCTTGGCGGCGCCGACGTTGTCGCCGGTGAGCAGGTAGTCGGTGCCGGCCGAGACCGACGAGGCGGTCGTCGCGGCCGCCTGCTCGACCAGGCGCGTCACGTCCGGCCGGCTGATCTTGGCGCCCGAGCGCGGGTCGGTGAACGCACCGGTGATCACGACCGATGTGCCCTTGAGCGGCGAGTCGCCGGCGGCCGCCGCGTCGAGCGGCCGGTCCTCGTCCAGCACATCGAGGTCCACGCCGCGCTCGCGCAGCGCCGCGATCTCTTCCTGGACCTGGACGCGGGCGAAGAAGGCCACGATGCTCTCGGCGGCCTTCGGCCCGATATCGCGGATCGCCACCAGGTCCTCGGCCGTCGCCGCCGCGATGTCCTCGATGCGCTCGTACCCGGCCAGGCACAGGCGCTTGGCCGTGCCCTCGGAGGCCATCGGGATGGCCAGCCCGATCAGTGCGCGCCGCAGCCCCATGCCCTTGGAGGAGGCGATGGAGTCGACCATGTTCCCGGCGCTGACCTCGCCCATCCGCTCGTAGCCGAGCAACTGCTCGGTCGTCAGGTCATAGAAGTCGCTGCGGCGCTTGAGCACGCCGTCCTCGGCGAGCTTCTCGATCCAGGTGTCGCCGACGCCCTCCATGTCGGCCGCCTGGCGGGAGGCCCAGTGCATCAGCCGGCGCGTCGCCTGCGCCGGGCACTGCAGGTTCACGCACCAGCGCTCCTCGCCGGTGCCGCGGACCTCCAGCTCGGAACCGCATGACGGGCAGTGCTCCGGCGGGACGATCTCGAGCTGGCTCCCATCGCGCAGTTCCGGCAGGGACCGGCCCGCGAACGGGATCACATCGCCGCGCCGCACAACCGCCACCGTGTCGCCGATCCGCAGGTCGCGCTCGCGGATGAGCCGCGGGTTGTGCAGGGTGATGTTCTCCACCGTCACGCCGCCGACGAACACCGGCGCGACCTTCGCGCGCGGGGGGACGCGGCCGATCTTGCCGACCGGCCACTCGACCGACAGCAGCGTCGTCAGCTTCTCCTCCGGCGGGTACTTGAACGCGATCGCTCCGCGCGGCTCGGCGCTGTTGAAGCCCGCCGCGTCGAACGCCGCCGGCTCGTGCAGCCGTACGACCGCGCCGTCGATGTCATGGTCCAGCCCGTCGCGGCGGCCGCCGATCCGGTGGATCGCGTCCAGCACCTCCTCGGCGCTCGCGCACACGTACTCGGCGACCGGCTCGAAACCCGCTGGAACCTCGACCGCGCTGCCGTCGCGATCAGCGCCGAACGCGAAGAACCGCAGCAGCCGGTTGGCCTTCGCGCCCGCCTCGGGGTCCTTCAGCACCAGTGTCCCGGCGGCGCCCGACCGCGGGTTGGTCAGCGTCCGGTCGGGGTGCGCCTCGTTATAGGCGGACCACACCGACCGCAGCATCACCGCCTCGCCGCGGACCTCGACGCGCCCGGGCGCGTCGATCTCGGTCGGCAGGCCCGGAATCACGTGGCGTACCTTCTCGGTCACCAGCTCGCCGACCGTGCCGGTGCCGCGTGTGGCGACGTAGTCGAGCCTTCCGTCGGCGTACACGACGCTGAGCGAGAGCCCGTCCAGCTTCTCCGACACGCGGAAGACCTGGCCACCGAACCGCTCGCAGAACGCGCGGATCTGCTCATCGCTCGTGGCCTTGGCCAGCGAGAGCATCGGGCGCGCGTGCCGCACGGTCGGGCCGGTCAGCTCCGCCGGCGCGTTGACCTTGCCCAGCGGGCTGTCGGCCGGCTCGAGCTCCGGATGCTCGGCGACGAGCGCCGCCAGCTCGTCCTTCAGCGCGTCATAGTCGGCGTCCGGCAGCGGGCTGTCGCCGGTGCCGTAGTACAGATCGTTCAGCCGCTTGACCTCTGCGGTCAGCTCAGCGATGCGCTCTCCAACGTCCACCCCTCGATTAAACGCGATGGCACCGACATCCCTCGCCACGCACGTCCTGGCAGCGACCGTCCGCGGCGGGGCTTGTGAAAGGTAGTACCTTTGCTGCAGGGTGTGCGTACGCGCCCGAGACCGGCCGGGCGGAATGTATCGGAGTTGCCGTGGAAGCGATCGAACCCCAGTTCGGCACCCTCACGCTGTTGCTGATCGCGGCAGGCGCGGTGGCGGTGCTGCTGTTCTTGATCATGAAGGTGAAGCTGCACGCCTTCATATCCCTGGTCCTGGTGAGCGTGCTGACGGCCGTCGCCGTCGGCTTCGAGCCCGGCGACATCCCCGACGTGCTGATGTTCGGTTTCGCCGACACCATCGGCTCGGTGGCCCTGCTGGTCGCCTTCGGCGTCATGCTCGGCCGGCTGCTGGAGGTGACCGGCGGCGCGCAGACGCTGGCGGACACGCTCATCGGGCGGTTCGGTGAGAAACGGGCCCCCTTGGCGCTGGGGGTCGCGTCCCTGCTGTTCGGGTTCCCGATCTTCTTCGATGCCGGGCTCGTCATCTTCGTCCCGATCATCCTCACCGTCGCGCGGCGCTTCGGCGGGTCCGTGCTCTACTACGCGCTGCCCGCGGCGGGCGCGTTCGCCGCGATGCACGCGCTCGTTCCGCCCCACCCCGGGCCCGTCGCCGCGGCGAACCTGATCGGCGCCAACGTCGGGCTCACGCTGCTCGTCGGCATCCCGATCGCGGTGCTGGCCTGGTACGTCGGCGTCATGCTGGTCTCCCGCTTCCTCGCCGCGAGGATCAACGTCTCGCTGCCAGACGTGATCTTCGGCGAGATAGAGGACGGCAAGAACCCGGAGGAGCCCGACTGGCGGGCGCCGTCCTTCGGCACGGTCCTCACCCTGCTGCTCATCCCGCTGGTGCTGATCTCCTTCAACACGGTGCTCACGACGCTGGTCGAGACCGGCGTGCTCGCCGAGGGGCAGGGCTGGGTCGACTACCTGAGCCTGATCGGCATCACCCCGGTGGCCCTGATGATCACCGTCATCGTCGCGATCCTGGTGCTCGGCCGGCCCAACGCGTCGATGGCCACCATCACCAAGATCGTCGACCAGGCGCTCGGCCCGGTCTGCGCCATCATCCTGATCACCGGCGCGGGCGGCATGTTCGGCGGGGTGCTGGAGCTGAGCGGCATCGGCGACGCGCTGAGCGGCAGCCTGTCCGATCTCGGCATCTCCCTGATCCTGCAGGCCTTCATCATCGCGACCCTGCTGCGCGTCGCGCAGGGCTCGGCCACCGTCGCGCTGACCACCACCGGTGGGCTGATCGCGGGGGCGGTCGGCGAAGCCGACCTGAGCGACTTCAAGCTGACCCTCCTCGTGGTCGCCATCGCGGCGGGGGCCACCGTGCTCTCGCACGTGAACGACTCCGGCTTCTGGCTGGTGAGCCGGCTGTTCGGGATGGACGAGAAGACCACGCTGAAGACGTGGACGGTCCTGGAGACGACGCTCGGCCTGTCGGTGTTCGCGATCGCGTCGGTGCTGTGGCTCGTCACCTGAGCCCGGCCGGGTCAGCCGGCCGGGGCGCCGTCCCCGGCCAGCCGGCCCACCTCGTCGGCGACCTCGACGCAGATCGCCGTCATCGCGGCCCTGGCGACCTCGGGCTCGCGACCGGCGACGGCCTCGGCCACCACGAGATGGAGCCGGCGTGCCTCGAGCTTGGGCCGCGCCGGCATCAGATGATGGAGCGTGCGCCCGCGCAGCACCTCCTCGACGACGTCGGCGAGGCCGGCGAACATCACGTTCCCCGAGGCATCGAGCAGCAACCGGTGATAGGCGATGTCGTGTTCGAGGAACGTGGCCAGGTCGCCGGCCGCGCCCGTCGCCTCCATCGCCGCCCCGAGCTCGACGATCCGCTCCCGCTGGCCGGCGTCCGCGTACCGGGCGGCCAGCGCGGCGGCGGGCGGTTCGATCGCGGTACGCAGCTGCGAGAGCTGGCGCAGCTGCGTGCCCCGCTCCGGCCCGTCGAGCCGCCACCTGATCACGGCGCGGTCGTAGGAGTCCCACTCGTTCCTCGGCAGCACCGTGACGCCGGTCCGCCGGCGACTGGTGACCAGCCGCATCGACGCGAGCACCTGCACCGCCTCCCGGGCGACCGTTCGCGACACGCCGAACTCCTGCTGCACCCACTCCAGGTTGACCTTCGACCCGGGGGCGAGGGACCCCGAGATGATCAATGGCCCCAGCTTGGCGAGGACCTCCTCGTGCAGCGTCGACATGGTCGCCAGCGTACCCGCGGACGGAGAATCCCTTGATCACAAGCTTTCACGTCGTCGTGATGGGGGTGTCCGGCTGCGGCAAGAGCACGATCGCGCGGCACCTCCGGGACGAGCTCGGGCTGCGGATGGCCGAGGCCGACGACTTCCACCCGCCCGCGAACATCGCGAAGATGTCCAGCGGCGAACCGCTGACCGACGACGACAGATGGCCGTGGCTCGAGGCACTCGCCCGCTGGACGGCCGACCAGCAGGCCACCGGGACGTCCACGGTCCTCGCCTGTTCGGCCCTCAAGCGGTCCTACCGCGACGTGCTCCGCCGCCCCGTACCGGACACCTACTTCCTCCACCTGCACGGTGCGGAGGAACTGCTGCACCAGCGGATGCAAGGCCGCGAGCACTTCATGCCGCCCGCGTTGCTGCACTCCCAGTTCGAGACCCTGGAGACCCTCCAGCCGGACGAGCGCGGCGCCACCCTGGACGTCGCGCCGCCCGTCGACGTACTGGTCCGGCAGGCCGCACAGCTCATCCGGCCGCTCATTCCGGCCGGTCCCGGCACGACGGGCGGCTGAGACCCTCCCGGCCGTCCGGCCTGCTGGACACCTGGACGCGGAAGATCACCCGGATCACCGACCACACCAGGGGCGCGGCACGGTGACCGTTCCGGTCCACCGACAGCCGGGTGTGCGCCGTCTGTGCGGGACGGACGGGACGGTGGGGAGCATGACGCATGTGTTCGAGGCCGCTGGCCTCGTGAAGAGATTCGGCAAGACGACCGCACTGGCGGGCATCGACATGAACGTCCGGGCGGGCGAGGTGCTCGGATTCCTCGGCCCGAACGGGGCGGGCAAGAGCACCACGATCCGGATCCTGCTCGGACTGCTGCGCGCCGACGCGGGCACCGTCCGTCTCCTCGGCGGTGACCCCTGGCGGGAGGCGGCCAAACTGCGCCGGCGCGTCGCGTACGTCGGTCAAGGGGCTGTACGGGACCGAGGCGTCCCGCATCGACTACGCGGACACGGTGGCGGGGAGCCCTTCCACGGCGGTGTTCAGCGGGCCTGGCTACGGGACCACCACGCTCGGCGGCATCTCCGTCGCCGAGGCCGGGATGATGCTGATGCTGCTCCTCGCGCTGCCGGGCCTGCTGCTGGTCGTCCGGCACACCCGCGCGGAGGAGGAGAGCGGGCGCGCGGAGCTGGCGGGCGCGGCGCTCGCGGGACGGCACGCGCGGCCGGCGTCGGCGCTGCTCGCGGTCGGCGCGGCGGAGCTGGTCATCGCGGTTCTCGTGACCGGCGTCCTGCTCGGTACGGGATTGCCGGCCGCGGGCTCGGTGGCGTTCGGGCTGGCCCTCGGTGTCACCGGGTGGACGTTCGCGGCGGTGGCGGCGGTTACCGCGCAGGTGTTCGCGCACGCGCGTACCGCGACAGGTGCGGCGGTCGCTGTGTTCGGGGCGGCGTTCGCGTTGCGCGCCGCCGGGGACGCGGCGGGTGCCGGGGTACTGTCGTGGCTGTCACCGCTCGGCTGGGTGTACCGCGTGCGCCCGTACGCGGGCGAGCGGTGGTACGTCCTCGCACTGCCCGCCGCCGCGACGCTCGTGCTGGTCGCGGTCGCGATCGCGTTCGGGATGCGGCGTGACGTCGGCGCCGGGCTCGTTCCGGCGCGGCTCGGCCGCGCCGAGGCGGCGGCGGGGCTGGCGTCCGCGTACGCGCTGGCCGCCGTGCTGCGGCTGCGCTCGGAGGAGACCGCGCTGCGCGCCGAGCCGCTCCTGGCGACCGGCGTCTCGCGAGCCCGGTGGGCGGCGGGTCACCTGCTGCCCGCGGTGGCGGGCACGGCGGTGGTACTGGCCGTCGCGGGCCTGACCGTCGGGGTCGTGCACGGCCTGCGCGTGGGCGACCTCGCAGGGGAGGTCCCGCGCCAGCTCGGCGCGGCGCTCGTCCAGCTTCCCGCGGCGCTGGTCCTGGCGGGCGTCGCGGTGGCGGTGTACGGCGCCGTTCCTCGCCTCACCGGTACGGCCTGGGCCCTCGGGGCGGCGGCGCTGGGAGTCAACCAGCTCGGCGGCCTGCTCGATCTGGACCAGTGGCTGCTGAACCTGTCGCCGTTCACGCACACGCCGAAGCTGCCCGGCGGTGACTTCAGCGTCCTGCCACTGCTCGGGCTCGCACTCCCGGCCGTCGCGTTCGCCGCCGTGGGCCTCAGCGCGCTGAGGCGCCGCGACCTGGCCGCGTGAGCCTGGGGAGTGGGCGCGCTAGGCGTCCAGTCCCTGCTCGATGAGGACGAGCGCGGCCTGGCGGTCCTGGGTCCGGCCGCGCTCGTACGCGGTACGGAAACCGGCGTCGCCGAGGACTTCCCGGACGTCGCCGGTCACTCGCGCGATGTCCGGGTCGGCGGCGGCGGCCCCGCCTCGCAGCGCGTGGGCCGCTCCGAGCAACTCCGCCGCGGTCTGCGCTTCCGCGCGGGACGCGAGCCAGGCCGCCGTCACTCCGGCGTCGGCGGCGATGGCCATGTCGGGCATCGCCACGGCCGCGGCGAACGAGCCGGACGCCAGGCGCCGGGCGGCCTCGCGGTCGTCGCGGGCCAGGGCGAGCCGCGCGGCCGAACCGCCGATCACCGCGTCGAACAGGCGTGCCGGGTACGGCAGCGACGCGGTCAGATCGCGGGCCTCGCCCTGGTGCCGTTCCGTCCCGTCCAGGTCGCCGCGCCAGCGGGCGAGGTCGCCCAGCGTGGTGTGCGCGAGGACCCGGTACACGCCGGTCACCGCGTGCGGGCCGGATGCGAGCAGGCCGGTCAGGACGCCCTCGGCCTGACCGAAGTCACCCTGGTGGGCCCGTGCCGTCGCCAGCAGAAGGTGCGGCAGACCCTCCCCGGACGTGCCCAGCTCGCGGCGGAGCCGCATCCCTTCCTCCAGCGACGCGACCGCGCCGTCGAGGTCGCCGTTGACGATCTGGGTGTGCGCGAGGAACGTCAGCGACGTCGAGTGTCCCCACCGCTCCCCCGCCTCCCCGAAACCGTCCACGGCCGTCACCAGGTCCCGGCGCCCGGCGTCCCCGTCGCCCCGGTTGCCGTGCAGGAACGCCCGCGTCAGGTGCAGCATCGCCGACGTCCACGGGTCCGGCTGCGGCAGTACGCGGGTGATCGCGTCGAGCCCCGCCTCGTCGTCCCCGCCGAGCAGCGCGAGCGCCGCCGCGCCCACCGCCCCTGCGGGCCCCTCCGGCGGGTTCGGCAGCCCCGCCGCGAGCGCCCGCACCTCGGTGAGCCCGCCGGTCGCGTCGCCGCCCGCCAGCAGGGTGTTGAGCAGGTAGAACCCGATCGCGAACTCCGCCGCCGCCGAGGACACGGCGCCCTTCGTCCGCAGCGCCATCGCCAGCCGGGTCGCGGCCTGGGCGTGGTCGCCCTGGATCGTCCAGTAGAGGCCGAGCGATGCTCCCAGCCGCGTCGCCGGGTCCGCTTCGCCGGAGTCGCAGAAGTGGTGGAGCGCGGCGAGCAGGTTGTCGCGTTCGGTGCCGAGCGCGCGCAGCCAGGGAAGCTGGCCCGCGCTGGGAACGTGCGGCTTGGCGCGCTCGGCGAGGTCCAGGAAGAACGCGGCGTGCGCGTCCTTCGCCTCCTGGTGCTCGCCGCTCTCCTCCAGCCGTTCGCGCGCGTACTCCCGGATCGTCTCCAGCATGCGGAACCGGGCCTCGCCGCCGGCCTCGACGACCTGGAGCAGCGACTTGCCGGCCAGCGATGCCAGCCCGTCCAGCGCCGCCGGACCCGGCAGCCCGCACACCGCGCCGGCCGCTTCCGCCGAGATCACCCCGGGGAACGCCGAGAGCCGGCTCGCGAGCCGGCGTTCGGGTTCGGGCAGCAGCCCCCAGCTCCAGCCGACCACCGCGTCCAGCGTCCGGTGCCGGGGCAGCGCGCCACGGTTGCCGGTGAGCGGGCCGAGCCGGTCGCGCAGCCGCCCGGCGAGCGCCTCGACGGGCAGCACGCTGAGCCTCGCCGCCGCCAGCTCGATCGCCAGCGGCAGCCCGTCCAGCCTGCGGCAGATCTCCGCGACGGCCTCGGCGTTGCCGGCGTCCACGGCGAACCCGGGCCGTACCGCCGCCGCGCGGTCCGCGAACAGCCGCATCGCGGGGCCGTCCAGCCCTGCCCCGGGCAGTGGCAGCGGCGGTACGGGGCACAGCGCTTCGCCGCCGGCCCTGAGCGGCTCGCGGCTCGTGGCCAGGACCTTCAGCCGGGGGCAGCGGCCGAGCAGTTCGGTGGCAAGGTCCGCCGCGGCCTCGATGACGTGCTCGCAGTTGTCCAGGACGAGGAGCGTCTCGTCCCGCAACGCCTCGACCAGCCTGGCGGTCACCGGACCCGTGCCCTGCCCGCGCAGCCCGAGCGCCTCCAGCACCGCGCGCGGAACGTCCTCCGGCTCCGTCACCGGTGCCAGCTCGACCAGCCAGACCCCGCCGGTGACCCGCACGTCGGCCGCGACCGCCTCGGCCAGCCTCGTCTTACCCGCCCCGCCAGGCCCGACGAGCGTGACGAGCCGCCCGCTCGCGAGACACCGCCGGATCCGGTCCTGCTCCTCTTCGCGCGGTACGAAGCTCGTCAGCGGCGCCCGGAGATTGGTCCCGCCGCTTCGGGGCGTGTCCCTCCCGCCTCGCAGCACCGCGAGATGGACGGCCTGGAGCTCGGGCCCGGGATCGGCGCCCAGCTCCTCGGCCAGCAGCCGCTGGTAGTCCGCGTACGCACGCAGCGCCTCGGCCTGCCGCCCGTCCGCGTGCAGCACCCTGACCAGCAGCGTCCGGAGCCGTTCTCGCAGGGGGTGCAGCGCCGTCAGTTCTTCCAGCTCGGCGGCCAGTTCCCCGGGGCCGGCCGGTCCCGCCAGCTCCGCCTCGATCCGGTCCTCGACCGTCGCCAGCCTCAGCTCGGCGAGCCGCCGCCGGATCGCGCCGGGAACGTCCGTCAGCGCGTCGTCCCGCCACAGCGCGAGCGCCTCACGGAACCGCGCCTCCGCGGTCGCGGCGTCCCCCTCGCGCAGCGCCCACCGGCCCTCCCGGGCCAGCCGCTCGAACCGCAGCGCGTCGACCTCGTCTCGGGGAACGTCCAGCATGTAGCCGTCGACGCCCCGCCGTACGGGGATCTCGTCCGCCAGCGCCCGCCGCAGCCGCGACACCAGCGTATGGAGCGCGTTGGCCGGATCACCGGGCGTCTCGTCCGGCCACAGCGTCCGTACGAGCGTTTCCCCCGGCACCTCCCTGCCGGCGTCGAGCGCCAGCCGCGTGAGCAGCACCCGCAGCCGTGCCCCGCCGACCGCGACGGCCCGCCCGCCGCCGGCCGTCACCTCCAGCGCCCCCAAGATCCGCACTCGCATGCCCCCACCCTGCCACCCCGCGCTCCGGGCGGAGCCACGGACGACCATGCCTCGACGGAAGTCATGAGCCGGAGGACGCCCGGCATGGCAGCCCGGCGACCGGACTTCGTGCGCATGTCCGGATGTGACAGGGAATCGTCATTGCGGTCATCGCCGATGGCGGCGAGGATGGGGTCATGGCCATTCCGCACCGTGTCGTCATCGCGGTCTTCCCCGATGTCGATCTCCTCGACGTCACCGGCCCGGCCGAGGTCTTCGCCCTGGCCAACCGGACGATCACGGGCGGGGCCGGGTACGAGGTCCGCCTGGCCGGGCCCCTCGCCGGCGCGGTCCGGACGTCGGCGGGCGTGCGGCTGCTGACCGATCTGTCCTTCGACGAGGTCGGCGGCCAGGTGGACACCCTGCTGGTGCCCGGCGCGGTCGACATCACCGACGAGGGCCCCATCGCCCGCATCGACGAGGACGTCGTGGCGTGGGTGAAGGAGACCGCCACGCACGCCCGGCGGGTGGCGTCGGTGTGCGTGGGCGCGCACGTCCTGGCGGCGGCCGGGCTTCTTGACGGAAAGACGGCGACCACGCATTGGTCGACCGCCGCCCAACTGGCCGCCGACCACCCGGCCGTCACCGTCGACCCGGACCCGATCTTCGTCCGGACCGACCGGGGCCGGTTGTGGACCGGGGCCGGGATCAGCGCCTGCCTGGACCTCGCGCTGGCCCTGGTGGCCGAGGATCAGGGTGAGGACGTCGCCCTGGCGGTGGCCCGGCAGCTGGTGATGTACCTCAGGCGGCAGGGCGGCCAGAGCCAGTTCTCGGTGCCCCTCAGCCTGCCCGCCACGTCACGCCGCGAGCTGGACGAGCTGCGCCTGTGGATCACCGAGCACCTCGACGAGGACCTGTCCACCGAGGTCCTGGCGGCCCGCATGTGCCTGAGCGAACGGCACTTCGCCCGCGTGTTCAAGCAGGAGACCGGCGCCAGCCCGGCCGGCTACGTCGAGGCGACCCGGGTCGAGATGGCCCGGCGCCTGCTGGAGACCACCGACGGCCCACTCGACCAGATCGCCGCCGCCACCGGGCTCGGCTCGGTCGAGACCCTGCACCGGGCGTTCAAGCGGCAGCTCGCCACCACCCCGGCGGCCTACCGCCGCCGCTTCCGCACCCAGACCCCATGACCTTCTCCACCCCTACGAAAGGCACCCCGATGAGCACGAACCAGCCCTCTGCCACCCTGCGCGACGTGGTCGGCCTGGACGGCGCGCCGGCCAAGCTGAGCGACTCCATCCTGATCATGATCGACGTCCAGAACACCTACCGCACCGGCGTCATGGCCCTGGACGGCGCCGAGGAGGCCCTCGCGGCCGCTGCCCGCCTGCTGGAGCGCGCCCGCGACGCGGGTACCCCGGTCGTCCACATCATCCACGACGGCGGCGAGGGCAGCCCCTACGACATCCGCGCCCAGATCGGCGCCATCAGTGACGAGGTCGCCCCCAAGGACGGCGAGGCGGTCGTGGTCAAGAACTTCCCCAACTCCTTCCACCTCACCGAGCTGGAGAAGACCCTCACCGAGCTGGGCGCCGCCCCGGGAAGCGGCAAGGACCTGGTCCTCAGCGGTTTCATGACGCACATGTGCGTCAACTACACCGCTCAGGGCGCGTTCAACCTCGGCTACCGGCCCACCGTCGTCGCCGAGGCGACCGCCACCCGCTCGCTCGCGACCCCGGACGGCACCGTCCTGCCGGCCGCCGCTCTCCAGGCCGCCGCCCTCACCTCGATCACCGATCTGTTCGGCGTCGTCGTCCCCACGGTCGACACCCTCCCCGCCTGAACGAGGCCCAGCGGCGCGGCAGCGTCCAAGCCTGTCCCGGGACCGTCTCCGCGTGCGCGGGGACGGTCCTGGTCGATGATCGCCCGGGGGCTCGTCGGCGCCCGCGCGGTCAGCCCGTTGCGGCGCTCCGCGTGCCCGGGTTGTGGAACACCGTCCGGTACCAGATCGCGGCCAGGGTACGGATCGCCGTCTCGTCGTCCGGCGCCGGTACGTCCTCGTCGCCGCCGCCGACCATCCACACCCAGCAGAACGACTCCAGCGTGGACACCAGGGCGGAGGCCAGCACCTCGGTGTCGAGGCCCGGGTCGTACCCTTCGCTGCGGGCCCTGGCGATGCCGTCGATGATGCTCCGCACCCCCGCGGCACGGTTGCGGCGCCACCTGCGGGTGTAGTCGGGGTCGGTCATCGACATCTGGAAGACGCCGATCATCTCGGGCAGGTACTTGCGGTAGCCGGACCAGTAGGCGCGCACCGCCTCGACGATGTTCTCGTACGGGTCGCCCTTGTGGTGCAGCCGGGCCGTGGTGCCCTGGACCTCGGCGGAGAACTGGTCGAGCAGCGCTTCGAGCAGCTCTTCCTTGTTGTCGTAGTAGTTGTAGAACGATCCGGTCGAGCGCCCCGCGGCCGCCGCGATGTCGGAGATCTTCGTGTTGAAGTAGCCCTTCTCGGCGAACACCTTGCGTGCCGCCTCGAGGAACGCCGCCTCCGTACGCCGGCCCTTCGGAGTGTTAGGCATTTCGCTCGGTCCTCCACTGGGTGGAGCGCGCCGCTCCGGCCCCCACCGCGACACCCGGGAAACGGCCACGGGATGCCGTGGCCGTGATGTCCGCCCATCGTAGTCGGATCCCGCATCCACCTGAAACTGAATATACCATCAGGAATTTTCGGCGGCACCCCGGAGCCAAGGAACGCGCCCCGACCCCTTGCCCGCCGCGAAAAAACTGAGTATAAAATCACTTTCAGGGAATCCTCCGGCCATCGTTGCTGGTCGCACCGGATGGCGCGGGATCTGATCCAGAGAGAATCGGTGGTCGGAGCATGAAGCGACGGATGGCGATCGCGGCCGTGGCGGTCCTCGGGCTGACAGCCGCCTGCGGCACCGGCGAAGGCGGCGGCAAGGCGGACGACGGTGTGCTGAAGGTCGGCGCCGTCTTCGCCCAGACGACCCTGGACCCCGCCCTGCTGCCCCTCAGGCAGATGGCCATGTACACCGCTCCCCTGTACGACTCGCTGACCTTCCTCGCGTCCGACGAGAGCGTGGAACCGCGGCTCGCCACCGCGTGGACGCCGGGCAGCGACGACAAGGGGCCCTACCTCGACATGACCCTGCGCGACGGACTGGCGTTCCCCGACGGCACCGCCTTCACCTCCAAGACGGTGGCGGTCAACGTCAAGCGGTCGCAGACGCTCAAGGGCAGCACCAACGCGCCGCAGCTCGCCGGCGTGACCGTCGAGGAGCGCGGGACCACCAAGGTCAGGTTCCGCGCGGACGGCGGAGTGGGTGCGCTGCCGCGCATCCTCGCCGGCTCGGCCGGGCAGATGATCTCCGACAAGGCGATCGCGGACGGCACCGACCTGACCCGCGCCTCGGCCGGGATCGGCCCGTTCTCGCTCCAGCGCGTCCAGGCCAACCGGGTCGTCTACACGGCCGCCAAGGGCTACTGGGACACGACGGTCGCGGCCGCCGGCACCCTGGAGATCAACTACCTCGCCGACGACGCCAAGCTCAACGCGGTCCGCTCGGGCGACCTGGACATCTCCATCCTGCCGGAAAAGATGATCAAGACGGCGGAGAGCGCCGGCTACAAGATCGAGCGCAGCACGGGCTCGGAGAACTACCTGTTCTCCTTCAACACCGCCATGAAGCCGTTCGACGACATCCGGGTCCGCAAGGCGGTCAACTTCGCCATCGACCGGGACGCGATCTGCACGGGGCTGCTGGACGGCAAGTGCAAGCCCAACGGGCAGTTCTTCGGCGCCGGCACCAAGGCGTACGCGCCGCAGGCGGGCCTCAAGCTGGTCCCCTACGACATCGCCAAGGCCAAGTCGCTGGTGGCGGAGGCCGGCGCCGCCGGGGCGAAGGTCGAGATCGTCACCGTGGCCGGCAACCAGGTCTTCGAGCAGCTCGCCACCATCGTCCAGGAGCAGCTGAAGACGATCGGCCTCGACGCCTCCGTCAGCGCCGTGGCGCCGCCGCAGGTGGTGAGCCGGTTCACGGCGGAGAAGAACGTCGCGATGGCCTTCGGCGCCACCGGGAACGCCTTCGACCCGTCCGACACGCTCAACCGCTACGGCCTGGCCAAAGGCCTGTACAACCCGGGCGGGCTGAAGAACCCTAAGGTCGAGAAGCTGGCCGGGGACGCGCTGCGCGAGACCGACCAGGCCGAGCGGATGAAGATCTACCAGGAGATCTCCGGCGTCATCACCGAGAGCATGATGAACGTGCCGGTGCTGACCCCGGAGACCGCCTACGTCATCGCGCCCGGCGTCTCCGGCTGGAAGGCCCCCTGGGCCCCGTCGTTCCCCTCGTTCCGCGGCGTCAAGGGCTGATCCGGTGCCACCGACCGGCCGGAAGGCGGCGCCATGGGGACGCTGATCGTCACACTGGTGGCCAGGCGCCTGCTCGCGGCCGTCCCGATCCTCGCCGCCGTCACGTTCGCCACCTACGTGATGCTGTTCTCCATCGGCGACCCGGCATCGGTGGTCGCCGGGGAGAGCGCCACCCCCGAGCAGGTGGAACGGGTCAGGAACGAACTTGGCCTGGACAGGCCGATGGTGGCGCAGTACCTGTCCTGGCTCGGCGGCGCGCTGGGCGGCGATCTCGGCGCATCGCTGCACCACCGGGGCTCTGTCACGGACCTGATCCTGGAGAACCTGCCGCCGACGCTGCTGCTGTCACTGCTGGCCATGGTGATCGCCGTGGTGGCCTCGGTGCTGATGGGCTCGGCGATCGGCATCCGGCCGGGCGGTCCGCTGGACCGGGGCCTGCGCGGGGTCGCGGTGCTGGGCATCGCCGTCCCCAACTTCCTGGTCGGGCTCGTGCTCATCCTGGTGTTCGCGGTGTGGCTGCCGTGGTTCCCCTCGGGCGGCTACCGCAGCCCGTCCGAGGTGGGCCTCGGCAACGCCCTGTCGTACCTGCTGCTGCCCGCGCTCGCCCTGGCGCTGTCGCTGATGTGCCAGCAGATGAGGACCTTCCGGGCCTCGCTGGTCAAGGAGTACGGCGCCGCCTACGTGGGCACCGTCCGGATGAAGGGCGTCTCGCAGCGGGGCGTCTTCTTCCGCCATGTCAGCCGCAACGCCTCGGCGCCGCTGGTGACGGTGATCGGCCTGGAGGTCGGTGTGCTGATCACCGGGGCGCTGCTGGTGGAGGTCGTGTTCGCGATCCCGGGCATCGGGACGCTGACGCTGGACGCGGTGCGCGGCCAGGACTTCCCCGTCGTCCAGGCGCTGGTGGCGCTGTTCGCCCTGGTCGTGCTCGGCGCCAACCTGGTGGCCGACCTGGTCGCGTCCTGGCTCAACCCCGAGGCGAGGAGCCGGTCATGAAGGGTGTCGCGGAACGGACCGGGCCGGCGAAGGAGGCCGCACCGGTCGCCACCGGCAAGGCCGGCCGGAAGCGGTGGCCGCGGCGGCTGCCCCGGCTCGGCTGGGGCCGGTGCACGGCGCTGGGCTTCGTCGTCCTGTGCCTCCTCATCACGCTGCTGGTGCCGTTCCTCCCGGTGGCCGACCCCACCCGCCAGGATGTGGGGCGGACGCTCGCCGGTATGTCCGGCGAGAACTGGCTCGGCACCGACCAGCTCGGCCGCGATCTGTTCAGCCGCCTGCTGTGGGGCATCCGTACCTCGATGTTCGCCGCGCTCACCGCGATCGGCGTCGCGGCGGCCATCGGGGTGCCCACCGGGCTGCTCGCCGGGTACCGCAGGGGCTGGATCGACGGGATCACCGGGCGGATCGCCGATGTGATCCTCACCGTGCCCGCCCTGATCCTGCTGCTGACGGTGCAGGCCGCGCTGCGGACCGGGATCCAGGGCCAGATGGTGACGCTCGGGGTGATCTTCGCCCCCCGGATCTACCGGGTGATCAGGGCCGAGACGCTCCGGCTCGCGGTCAGCCCGTTCGTCACCGCCGGCCGCATGTCGGGCTGCTCGCACACCCGGATCGTGTGGCGCTACCTGCTGCCCGGCGTGCGCGACCAGGTGGCCGTGCAGATCAGCTACCTGCTGGGCCTGGCCCTGGTCGTGGAGGCGGGCATCAGCTTCCTCGGCGTCGGGGTCCAGCCGCCCGGCGCGAGCCTCGGCACCCTCCTGACGGGCGCCTCGGCGATGCTCGCGTCCGACCCCCGGGTGGTACTGGTCCCCGCGGGGGTGATCACCGCGCTGATCCTCTGCCTGAACGTGCTCGGCGACGCCGATGACAAGGAGAAGCAGCATGGCTGACCTGGCGGACGCAGGACCCGCGCTCCGCGTCGAGCGCCTGACGGTCGAGCTGGACCGGGAGTACTCCCCCACCCCGCTGGTGACCGATGTGTCCTTCGCGATCCGCCCGGGCGAGATGGTCGGGCTCGTCGGCGAATCCGGGTCGGGCAAGAGCCTGACCGCCTCCGCCGTCGCGGGCCTGCTCCCCCGCGGCGTCCGGCTGGCCGGCGGACGGATCGAGCTGGCCGGGCAGGTGGTGGACGGGGACGGCGTCCCGGCGAAGCGGCGGGACGCCCTCGCGATGGTGTTCCAGAACCCGATGACCAGTCTCAACCCGTCGATGCGGGTGGGCGACCAGGTGGCCGAGGCGCGGCGGCTGCGCCGTCCCGGCATGTCCCGCCGCGAGGGCCGCAGGGAGGCGGTCCGGATCCTGGACGAGGTGGGGATCGACCGGGCGGCGGAACGGGCCCGGCAGTACCCGTTCGAGTTCTCCGGCGGCATGCGCCAGCGCGTCATGATCGCGATCGCGATCGCCGGGGACCCCTCGGTACTGATCGCGGACGAGCCGACGACGGCCCTGGACGTGACGGTGCAGCAGGGGGTGATGGACCTGATCGACCGGCTGCGCCGCGACCTCGGGCTCGCGATCCTGCTGGTCTCCCATGACCTGGCGCTGGTCAGCGAGCGGTGCGACCGGCTGCTGATCATGTACGCGGGGGAACTGGTGGAGACCGGGGACACCGGGGCCGTGCTCGGCGATGCCCTGCACCCCTACGTCAACGCGCTCGCCCGCTGCATCCCGGAACGCGCCATGGAGCTCGGCACCATCCACTCCCTGCCCGGGGCCGTTCCGCAGCCGGGGCAGATCGCGTCCGGATGCCGGTTCCTGCCGCGCTGCTCGTTCGGCATCGACGCCTGTGCAGAGCACCATCCGGCCCTGGACGAGCACGTCCCCGGCAGGGCCGTCCGGTGCCTGCGCGCCGGGGAACCCGCGCTCGCCGCCACACCCGAGGCCCTGGTCCTGACGGAAGGGGACGCCGATGCCTGAGGTACTACTCGAAGTCGAATCGGTCACCAAGACGTTCCGTACCGGAGGCTGGCCGCGCCGCGGCACACCGACCGTCGCCGTCGACAAGGTCGGCCTCACCATCGCCGCCGGGGAGTCCCTGGGGGTCGTCGGGGAGTCGGGGTCGGGCAAGTCCACCCTGGCCGGAGTCATCTGCGGCCTCACCCGCCCGGACTCGGGCCGGGTACGGATCGCCGGACGCGACATCCACGCGCGCCGCCGCTTCGACCCGGAGGTGTGGCGCACCGTTCAGATGGTGTTCCAGGACCCGTACACCTCGCTGAACCCCTACATGACGGTCGAGGAGATCGTGGCCGAGCCGCTGCGGCTGTGGGGGAAGCTGCCGGCCGCGCAGGCCCGCCGGCGGGCCACGGAGATCCTCGATCGGGTGGGGCTCGGCTCCCAGGTGGCGGGACGGCGCCCGTCCAGCCTGTCCGGCGGGCAGCGCCAGCGGGCCTCGATCGCCCGGGCGCTGGCGGTCTCCCCCGAGCTGATGGTGCTCGACGAGTCGGTCTCGGCCCTGGACGTGTCCGTACAGGCGCAGATCCTCCAGCTCCTGCTGGAGCTGAAGCAGGAGGAGGGCCTGGCCTACCTGCTGATCAGCCATGACATCAGCGTGATCCGGCTGGTGTGCGACCGGGTGCTGGTGATGAACAAGGGCGAGGTCGTCGAGGAGTGCACCGCGGCGGGACTCACGCAGGACGCCGCCCAGCACCCGTACACCCGCCGGCTGCTGTCCGCGGTGCCCGAATTGAAGGTGGGCTGAGCGGGAAGCGGGCCGAGGGGCCGGGCGCTGAGCTGCGGTTGAGCCCTAGCCCATGGCCTGGGGGTACAGCCGGAGCTCACGCTCCGGCGGCAGGTGCTCGTAGAGGTCCCGTACCAGCCGGGTCCGCACCTCGGCCGCCGCAGGGTCGGCCCACCGGTTGACCCACTGGTGGGGGTCATCGGCCAGGTGGTACAGCTCTCCCTCGCTGCCGTCATAGACGATCTCCCGCTCCGGGGGACGCATCCCGAAGTTCGCGTACCGGTCGGCCTTCGGGATGCCGTAGTCGCGGTCGGTCGGCTCGTACACCGTGCAGATCCAGCCGTCCTGGACGATGGTCCGCATCCGGTACCCGGTGTCGAGCTGGCTGTCCCACTCCACGATCGCCCGCTCGCGCCCCGACCCTGCGGCCGCCGGAAGCGGCCCGCCTTCCATCCAGTCCGGTACCGGTACGCCCGCGATCGCGCAGAACGTCGGCGCGAGATCGATCTGGCCCACCGGCTCGGGCACCACCGCGGGAGTCACGCCGGCCGAGCGCGCGGGACGCCACACCATCGGAAGGCGCATCAGCGCGTCCACGTGATAGGGCCCCTTGAACAGCAGGCCGAGGTCGCCCTGGAACTCGCCGTGGTCGGTGGTCACGAACACGTCCGTGTCATCGCCCCAGCCGCGTTCCTCGATCTTGGCGAGCACCGTGCCGAACGCCTCGTCCAGCATCTCGTTCTTGGCATGGACCAGCGCGTTGATCTCGCGGATCTGGTCATGGGTGAGGTCGGCGGGGACGAAGTCGGCGGGCGCGGCGTCGACGTTGGGCACCGAGCCGTCGTACCAGGCCAGCCAGTGGTCCGGACGGCCGGCCAGGATCTCCCGGATGCGCTCGTCGGAGCCGGGGTGGCCGGGCGGCAGGCCGAGCTCGCGCCAGTCCACCCTGCCCGCCTCGGAGGCGGGCAGGTCCCAGGGATGGTGCGGGTCGGGGAAGCTCATCCAGCAGAACCAGTGGTCGTCATCGTCGAGGGAGTCGAGCCAGGCCATGGTCCGGTCGGCCACCCAGTCGGTGTGGTAGTGCTCGCGCGCCACCGGATTGGCGGCCACGCCCGGCGCCCCGGTGTCGCCTCCCGGCGCCGCAGAGAAGATCCGCAGGAACCCGTCGGTCTCGTCGGGGTGCTCCTTGCGCAGCCAGTTCGCGTAGTGCGACGCGCCCTGCGGCCCGTGCCCGGCGAACTCGACGTACTCGAAGCCCCGGTACGGCCCGTGCTCGCCCGCGAGCGGGATCCGGTTCTGCTCCCACCGGCCGCCGGGGTCCGCGATCGGCTCGAAGTGCACCTTGCCGATCAGCGCCGTCCGGTACCCGGCGTCCCGCAGCACCCGCGCGACGCTCGGCGCGTCGTCCGGCAGCGGCACCCCGTTGGCGATCGCGCCGTGCGTCCGCGGGTACTGCCCGGTCAGCATGCTGGATCTCGCCGGGGTGCAGACGACGTTCTGGCAGTAGGCCCGCTCGAATCGCACCCCCTCGGCGGCGAGCCCGTCGGTCACCGGAGTCCTCGCCACCGTCCCCCCGTTGCACCCGTACGCGTCGTACCGCTGCTGGTCGGTGGTGATGAACAGAATCCTGCGACCCATATGACCCTCCGTGGGCGGGCGGCGCGTCCCGCGATCGGTTCCCGAAAAAATGATCCTAACTTCAGAATCATTAAATCGCCATGCCCGTCCACGGGTCCGGTCAGCGGCCGAGGAGGGTCAGGGCCGCGTCGACGATGGAACCGGTGTCGATGCCGTGGATGCGGTAGGCATCGCGCAGGTCGCTGGACTCTCCGAATCGGGAGACGCCCAGGCAGCGAATCCGGTCGCCGCGTACCCCCGCGAGGAACGCCATCGTGTGCGGGTGCCCGTCCAGGACCGTGACGATCGGCGCGGGATGGCCGGCCGGGAACAGCACGTCGGCGATACCGCCGCCGGCCGCGCCGAGGGAGCCTCGGGCCTGCAGGGACCGGTAGACCAGGTCGACGCTGGTCAGGCACACCACGCCCGCCACGATCGACCGCTCGGCCAGGTGCTCGGCGGCGGCGATCACTTCGGGCATGATCGCGCCGGCGCCGACCAGGGTGATCTGCTCGGCCGCCGGGTCGTGGTCGGTGATGCGGTAGCCGCCCGCGACGGCGTGCCGCCGGCGCCGTGCCAGCGGCAGCGGGTCCTCGGGCACCCGCGCCAGGGCCGGGTCCAGCGGCAGGGTCGAGAGCCGGAAGTACGAGGACGTACCGCCCTCGACGCCGATCCGTTCCATCGCGGCCAGCATCGTCCACTCCAGGTCCTGGGCGAACGCCGGCTCCCACGCGACGCAGCCCGGCTGCTCCAGCCCGATCGACGGGGTCGTGATCGACTGGTGGGCGCCGCCCTCGGACGCCAGCGTCACCCCGGACGGCGTGCCGACGATGATCGACTGCCCGCCGGCGTAGATGCCGTACGACCACGGTTCCAGCGCCCGCGCGATGAACGGGTCGTACAGCACGGCGATCGGGATGAGGGGCTCGCCCCACCGGCTCCAGGTGGCGCCGAGCTCGCCGAGCAGGCCCACCAGGTTGACCTCCGCGATGCCGAGTTCGATGTGCTGGCCGCCGGTGCCCTCCGACCACCGCAGCAGGCGTTCGGTGTCGTCGGCGAACCAGTCGTGCCGGTCCTCGATGGACCACACCCCGGCCTTGTTGATCCACCCGCCGAGGTTGGTGGTGGAGGCCACGTCCGGGCTGCAGGTCACCACGCGCGCGCCCGCGTCCGGGGCGGTGCGCATCAGGTCGACGAGGAAGCGGCCGAGGGCGGCCTGGGTCGAGATCGGCGCGCGGTACGAGCGGCCGAGCGTCGCGGGCAGCGGGCCACGTGGCCGCATCGTGACCGGAGGCCGGTGCAGCGCCGCGCCCCGGGCGGCGCACAGTTCGGACGCGGCGCCGCCCGGCTCGAAGGCACGCCAGGGATCGGCCAGGTCGGTGCCGCAGGTCTCCGCCAGCCCCAGCATCTGCGCCTCGGTGAGCAGCGCCGAGTGGTTGTTCGGGTGGCCCTCGGTCGGCAGGCCACGGCCCTTGATGGTGTACGCGAACACCACCGTGGGACGGTCGTCGTCCACGTCCCGGTAGGTGTCGAGCAGCAGGCCCAGGTCGTGCCCGCCCAGGTCGCGCACCGTCTCCGCCAGCTCGGCCTCCGGCACCGAGGCGACCAGGGCACGCAGCGCCTCGCCGCCGTCCGTACCGACGAGCCGCGGCCCGACTTCGGCCGCACCGGCCCGCAGCAGGCGCTGGTACTCCTCGTTCGGCATCCGCTCGAGCCGCCGCCGCAGTTCCTCGCCGCCCGGCCGGCCGAACAGGCGGGTGATCGCGCGTCCCCACTTCAACGTGATGACCTGCCAGCCCGCCGCCTCGAACATGCCCCGCAGGCGATGGATCTGCACGTCGGGCACGACCCGGTCGAGAGACTGGCGATTGAGGTCGACGATCCAGAGCAGCTCGCCCATCCGGGCGACCGACGGGTCGGCGACCGCCTCCCAGACCGCGCCCTCGTCGAGTTCGGCGTCCCCGAGCAGGCTGATGAACCGCCCCGCCGCCGGAGCCGACGCGGTGCGCGAGCGCAGATAGCGGTGGGACATCGCGGCCCACAGCGACGCGGTCGCGCCGATGCCGACCGAACCCGTCGAGAAGTCGACGGTGTCGGGGTCCTTCGTCCGGCTCGGATAGCTCTGCAGCCCGCCGAGCGCGCGCAACCTCGGCAGGTACGAGGCGTCCAGGCCGCCCAGCAGGTAGTTGATCGCGTGCAGCACCGGCGAGGCGTGCGGCTTGACCGAGACCCGGTCGAGATGGGTCAGCTCGGACAGGTACAGCGAGACCATGATGTCGACCATCGAGGCGCTGGAGGCCTGGTGCCCGCCGACCTTCACCCCCGTGCTGTTGGGCCGTCCGCGGTTGGCCGCGTCGACGATGGCGGTGGACAGCCAGAGCACCCGCCGCGCGACCTGCCGCAGCACCTCGGTCTCGGCGGACGGTATCGCGGGACGCCCACTGGGCGGTGTCAGGTGGTCGGTCACGTCGGCCATTGCACCGAGAGGGACCCGCAAAAGCAATAAACGCGCACCGACTCACCCCTCAACGCGAGTTGAAGCCACCGCGCACGGTGCCGCACGCACTTTTCCACTCCCCCGGCGCTACCATCCGTCCGTGCCTGCGAAACCTGAAGTGGACTCACTCGACCGGCAGATCCTCGACCTGCTCATCGAGAACGGCCGGCGGTCCGTACGCGACATCGCCGCACGCGTCCGGCTCTCCCCCAGCCCGGTCAAGCGGCGGATCGAGCGGCTCGAACGGCTCGGCGTCATCGTCGGCTACACCGCGCTGGTGGATGAGGACCGCCTCGGCGACACCATCGAGGCCTTCGCCGAGGTCCGCTACAGCGGCAGTACGGACGTCGAGTCGATCACGGCCTCCGCCCGAAGCGTTCCGGGAGTCACCGCGGTCTTCACGGTGGCCGGCGACCCGGACGCCCTCGTGCACTTCAGGGTCGAGAGCATCCAGCACCTGCATCGGCTGATCGACCAGATCCGCCGCGACGGAAACGTCATCGGCACCAAGACCCTCATGGTGCTGGACTCCTGGCGGCGCGGCGAACGGCGCTCCGCACCCCCGCACTGATCGCGCGGGCCACCCGGCGCGCCGGCGGCGTCAGAGCGGGTAGTGCACCCCGGTGAGCTTCTCGGAGACGTCCCACAACCGCCGGGCGGTCTCCTCGTCCTTCGAGGCGGGACTGGAACGCACCAGCGTGGGATGGCCGCGTGCCTCCGAGCGTCCGTCCGGGCCGACGAACGAGCCGCCCGGCAGGTCCGGCACCGTGGCGGCGTACAGCGGCGGCAGCGCGCCCTTCTCGCCGCTCTGGGCGAACAGCGTGATGGTGACCTTCCTGACGAGGGTCATCAGCGGGTTGCCGCTCATGCGCGGCCCGGCGAGCTGCAGGTCGGTGGCGGCGAAGCCGGGGTGTGCGGCGACGCTGCGCAGCGCCGGTACGCGGCGCCGCAGCTCGTAGGCGAACAGCAGGTTGGCGAGCTTGGACTGGTGGTAGGCGCGCCACTTGTCGTACCCGCGCTCGGCGTTCAGGTCGTCGAAATCGACGCGTCCCCGGTGGTGCAGCCCGCTGCTGACGGTCACGACCCGCGGGCGCGGGCGGGCGAGCAGGCGGTCCAGCAGCAGGCCCGTGAGAGCGAAGTGGCCCAGGTGGTTGGTACCGAACTGCATCTCGAAGCCGTCGGCCGTCTCGCGGTGCGGCAGGACCGCGACACCGGCGTTGTTGACCAGCAGGTCCAGTCCGTCATGGCGCTCGCCGAACTCCTCGGCGAAGGCGCGCACCGACGCCAGATCGGCCAGGTCGAGGCGCAGCACGTCCACCTCGGCCGCCGGGACGGCCGCACGGATCCGGTCGGCGGCGCGCTCGCCTCGACGGTCGTCCCGGCAGGCCAGGACCGTACGGGCGCCGGCGCGGGCCAGCTCGCGGGCCTGGACGAACCCCAGGCCTCCATTGGACCCGGTCACCACCGCGATGGTGCCGGTCTGGTCTGGTACGTCCGCTACGGTCCACTTCGCCATGGTCCGGTCCTCCGGCCGCTCGATCCTTCAGGTACTCGCTCTTCAGGAACTCGGCTTAACGATCTACCGACACATATCGCGATATATCGGTGATAGTACCCAGGCGAGAACGCATGCTGTCAAGGGGCAGCCTTACCCCAGGAACGACGAACGCGAGGCCTGCCGGTCGTGGCAGGCCTCGCGCGTGATCGTCGCGCCGCGTCAGGACGCGGCGGAGCCGAGATCCCTCAGACGTTGACGCCGAAGTCGGAGGCGACGCCGGACAGGCCGGAGGCGTAGCCCTGGCCGACCGCTCGGAACTTCCACTCGGCGCCGTTGCGGTACAGCTCGCCGAAGACCATCGCGGTCTCGGTGGAGGCGTCCTCGGTGAGGTCGTAGCGGGCCAGCTCGGCGTTGTCGGCCTGGTTGACCACGCGGATGAACGCGTTGCGGACCTGCCCGAACGACTGCGAGCGGGCGTCGGCGTCGTGGATCGACACCGGGAACGCGATCCGGGTCACCTCGGCCGGAACGGTGCCGAGGTTCACCTTGATCTGCTCGTCGTCGCCCTCGCCCTCGCCGGTGAGGTTGTCGCCGGTGTGCTCGACCGCCCCGTCCGGGCTCTTGAGGTTGTTGAAGAACACGAAGTGCTGGTCGGACGGCACCTTGCCGGACTCGTTCAGCAGCAGCGCGCTGGCGTCCAGGTCGAAGTCGGCTCCCGTGGTGGTCCGGATGTCCCAGCCGAGTCCGACCGTGATGGCCGACAGGCCCGGGGCCTCTTTCGACAGCGACACGTTGCCGCCCTTGGACAGGCTCACACCCATTGCGTTTCCCTTCGTCGGTTCGTGCGATCGGTCAGGCGTGCCCGGCGATGGCCGGCAGCATGCCTTGCAGGGTACGGCCCTGGCAGGACTCGCCGGAGGCCTGACCGCTGAACGAGCTGAGCCCGACGCTATTACATTTGTAGCAGAAAACCCCTGCCCGGCCGCGACGGTCCCGGTCACAGCAGGGCGAGGCGCAGGGCGTGGTCGACCTGCCATGCGACCGAGGCGAGCGCGCCGGTGGCGAGGCCGGCGCTCGTGAGCAGGACCGGGCCGCTGATGCTGTTCTTGCTGGGCGCGGTGTCCAGCAGAGCCTGAACGCGCTGGAGCACGCCCGAGTCGGTGAAGGCGGGGAAGGGCGGTGCCGTCGGCCCTGCCGATGACTGGGACAGTGCGACGTGCGCGATCGTGTGGGCGACCAGGGTCCGGTCGCCCACGGCTTCGGCGGTGTCCTCGTCGGCCCAGCGTTCCAGGCAGAAGCGCAGGCGGGCGTTCAGGCCCTTCAGCAGGGGGAGCATCCCGGCGGCCAGTGCGCCCAAGGCCAGGTAGCGATGGTGCCGGTGACGTAGATGCGAGGCCTCATGGTGGAACACCACTTGCAGTTGTTCCTGGTCGAGGGCGTGCAGGAGTCCGCGGGAGACGATGATGCCGCCATGGCGGCCGGGCACGGCCACCGCGAGGGGTGTGTCGGAGTCGACCACGTTCCGGGCGGTGTGCTGCGCGTCGCGCACTTCGGCGGCCCAGCGGACGCACAGCCGGGCGGTGATCACTGCGCTCAGGACGGTCAGGCCCAAGGCCGGGACGCCCAGGGCGGTGTGGACGGGCTGGTCGTCGCCGAACAGGACCCATTCGGGCAGCCGATCGGCCGCACCGGGGAACAGGGTGGCGGCGTAGTTGAGGGCGATGAACACCAGCGTGCCGAGGGTGGCGACGACCGTGGTGGCCGCGACGGTGGCCAGCAGGCGCCCCGTCCAGGCCGGGTGCAGCCGCAGCGGCACCGCGCTGAGGACCGCGGCCAGTGCGAGAGTCAGCACGGCGGGAAGGAACGTCAGCCAGATCACGGGGCGTCCCGGGGTACGGAGCGAGGTCTGCGGAGGAGGGAGCGCAGGGCGTCCTCCTCGTCGGGGCTGAGGTTCTGCACGAAGCGGCTGAGCGCGCTGGAGGGATCGCTGGCGTGGCGCAGGTGGTCGTGCATGCGGTCGGCCACCAGCCGTGATTCGTCGACCGCCAGCCGGTACAGGAAGTGGCGGCCCTCGCGTACCCGGGTGACCAGGTTCTTGTCGTACAGCCGGAACAAGATGGTGTTGACGGTGGTGTAGGCGGGATCGCCCGGAATGCGGGCTTGCAGGTCAGCGGTGGACGCCGGGCCGTCGGCGGCGGCCAGGGCGGCCAGCACCTCGGCCTCCAGCCGTCCCAGTGGTCGTCGCGCCACGAGCGCCACCTCCCCTCCCGCGGGCAGCCTAACCGCTCCCGAACGGTGCCCGGGAGCGGGCTTGCAACGACACTTGTAGCAGATCGACTAGAGTGCGAACGAGGCGATCATGGAGGAGAAGACGCAATGGCATTTTGGGATAAGTTCCGCGAAACAACCCAGACCTTGCAGACCCAGCTGATGGCCAAGAAGGGCGAGCTGAAGAGCGGCGCCTTCCGGGACGCCAGCATGGCGATGTGCGCGCTGGTCGCCGCCGCCGACGGCACCGTCGACCAGGCCGAACGGCAGCGCACCGCCTCGCTCATCGCCACCAACGAGGTCCTGCAGAACTTCGCCGCCGACGACCTGCAGCGCCGCTTCAACGCCTACGTCGACAAGCTCACCGCCGACTTCGCGTTCGGCAAGGTGAGCGTCCTGCAGGACATCGGCAAGGCGGCCAAGAAGCCCACCGAGGCCCGCGCGGTCATCCAGATCGGCATCATCATCGGCGGCGCCGACGGCCACTTCGACGACAACGAGAAGGCCATCGTCCGGGAGGCCTGCCAGGCGGTGGGACTGCCCCCCGCCGAGTTCGACCTGTAGACCGCCCGGCCGGCACGGTCCGGTGGCCGGCTATTGCGGCGGGTTGCGCTCCAGCTTGCGGCGTTCCCAGCGGTTGGGATGGCGGACGACCACGCCGGCGGCGCCACCGGTGCCGGTGAGACGGATCAGCGGTGTGCCCGCGAGCCGGTCCGGAGTCGTCTTGTCGCTGAGCCCGCCGGCGCCCGGGTCCATACCGGTGGTGTCCACCGCCCAGCTCTCGGGGACGACGAGAGTGACGCCCGCCATCTGGCCGTGCGCCTCGATCTCGATCTCGGCCAGCCGGCACTGGGTCCGGGTGAAGTCCATCTTGACCCCGGCCATGCCGCCGTACGCCGTGATGCGCGACGGCACCGACCAGCGTCCGATGCGCGAGACGCCGTGCATCCCGCCCTTGAGGACCAGCGGAGGGCTCTGGACCGGCGGGACCAGGGGCGGCAGGTCGGCGGTGAGCGGCGCGAGTTCGGCATGGGTCTTGGCGGTCAGCGCCACCTCGAGCCTGGCCTCCAGCTCGTCGAGCTCGATCCGGCCCTCGGCCGCCGCCTCGCGCAGCCGGTCCACCACCGCGTCCCGCTCGGCATGGGAGGCCCGCAGGTTCCCCTGCGGGGAGTGATCCGGGAGGTCGGCGGTCATACCGCCGATCATACGGACATCCGGCGGCGGACGATTAGGGGCCACGGTGTAATCCGGAACCGCACGTCGGTCGTCTTCTTTGTTGAGACGCTCACGAGAATCCCCGCTATCGGAGGGCGCGCAACGGGGAAGGATCACGATGTTCAGCATGCTCAAACGCGTGTCCCTGGTCGGTGTCGTGGCAATGGCGAGCCTTAATGCCGTGCCCGCCGTGGCCCAGGCGCAGGGGGAATCCGGCTGGCGGATCGCCTCCAGTTCGCCGGACTTTCCGAGGGACGATTTCAGCGACATCGCCGTGACCGGGCCGGATGACGCCTGGGCCGTCGGGAGCGCTCCATGCTGCGAGATCGAGCAGCAGAAGCTGAGCCACTGGGACGGGACGAACTGGCGGCCCGTCACACCACCCGCACCTCCTGAGGGCACCAGGTACGCGCCGCTCACGCATGTCGGCGCCTCCTCACCGTCGAACGTGTGGGCCTTCGGGATGGGTGCGGACGACGACGCCTTCGTGCATCACTGGAATGGAACGGCCTGGCACACCAGCGCCTTCGAGCGAGGGCTCCGCGTCCAGGACACCGCCGTCCTCGGGCCGCGGAGCACGTGGTTCGTGGGGGCCCGGTGGACCGGGACCGGCGAGGAGCCCATCGCCCAGCACCACAACGGCCAGGGATGGTCCAGGACCGTACTCCCCGGTACCCCGCAAGCGATGAGCGCGTCGGGGAACGGCAACGTGTGGGCGATCGGCAGTGCCGAGAGCGGCGGCGTCATCTCGATGCGCTGGACGGGATCGTCCTGGAAGAGCCTGCCCCTTCCCAAGCCGGCGCTCGAGCCGGGCGTCAACGCGTACCCGGGCGACATCCTCGCTCTGGGTCCGCGCAACGTGTGGGCGACCGCGGTTCTCGGCAAGGGAGAGGGTGTCTGGCCCGGGTCCGTCCTCTACCACTGGAACGGCATGCGCTGGAGGCAGGTGAAGGTCGACGCTCCCCAGGACTCGCTGGTCCGGCTGGCCTCCGATGGCCGCGGGGGCCTGTGGATCGTCTCTGCCGGTATCCACCCGAGCGCCTACCTGCTGCATTACTCGCGCGGCCGGCTCACCCGGCAGGCAGCACCCATCGGCACCGGCACCTACGCCTCGATCGAGGCCATCAGCCGCGTACCGGGGACTCGTTCCCTGATGGCGGCCGGCCATGTGGGCAACGAAGAGGGCTGGGCGGCGACCGTCTACCGGTACGACCCGGCCTGATCTGACGCGTGGGCCCGCCCGCCGGGCGGGCCCACGCTGCGCAACTCGGCTGTTGAACAGTTCCGGGACATGTCGCCCCGCCCGAAAACGGACCCGCTCGCCGGAAGCGCCCTGCCGGGTCCTGGGCCACCGCGGCCTCTACGTCCTGGACGGCGCGCGCATCCCCGGCTCCACGGGAGCCTGCAACCCCTCCATGACCATCACCGCCCTCGCCGAGCACAGCATGGCCGCGATCGTCCGCCAGGACCTGGGACGCGTCTTCTAGCCCGGGGTACGGAAGGCGGTGGCGGCCGTGGCGATGATCTCCGCCAGGTCGTCGCGGAGGAGGAAGCCGGCGTCGACGGCCTCCTCCGCCGCGGCGCGAAAGAGGGGGGCGTAGTCGGGCAGCCCGGCGGGATACAGCTCGGCGAGGCCGGGCAGCGGCAGCGTGGAGCCGAAGAGCGCGGCGGGCGCCGGGGCACCCGCCGGGACGAGCCCCGAGAGCACGGCCGTCGGGACGTCCACCCACGGCGTCCGGACGCCCCCGAGCGCGTTGCCGTGACCGTCGGTTCGCAGGGGGTGCGAGCCGTCGGACGAGGCCGGTTCCGCCAGTTCGAGCCGCTGGGCCTGCGGCGGAGCAACGCCGTCGCGGATCCAGCGTCGGAGCGCCTCCACGGCCGCTTGGGCGACGTAGTGCTGCTGCGGGCCGGAGTTGATCGGTGCGGGGAACGGGATGCCGAGAGGGTCGGCCCGCGGTACGAGCAGGGCCGCCAGCTCGTCGGGAGGCAGCCGTCCCGAGTCGGTGAACGAGGCGCCCAGCGTGTAGGTGTCGGCGTGCGCGGCGCCCGCGATCTCCCACAGCCGGACGCGCTGATCGTCCGGCTGGCGGGAGCCGACGGCGTCCAGGAGCCCGACCACATCGGTCTCGCTCTGCAGGATCAGGATCGGTGCCGGCCCGTCGGTACGGACCCGCGCCGGTACGGGTTCCGACTCGGTACGCGAGCCGGACGCCAGGCCCAAGGGGAGGCCCGGCCGGCCATGGACCAGGTAACCGTCGTACACCTGGTTCAGTGGCGCGACGGCGTTGATGAAGGTCACCAGCGAGGCCGCCGACTGCGACTCCCCGGCGGCGATGATCCGCTGAGGAGTGGGCAGTCCGAGCGTCGCGGCGGTGCCCGCGTCACGGAGCGCCGCACCCAGCTGGGCGAAGATGTCGTAGGAGTAGCGATTGCCGGGGTGCGCCAATTCGGCGTAGCGCCGCGGGTCGCTCTCCTTGAGCGGCGGCAGCGTGATCGACGACCAGTCCCCCGGCAGATCGGCGAACAGCGAGCCGCCCTCGACCCCGTCCCGCTGGGCGCTGATCCCGACCCAGGCGTGCCCGGCCCGCAGGAGCTGCCGGTGCGTCATCAGCCACACGGCCGGCGCGTCGGCCCCCGAGGAGACGTTGAGCCATTCGACGACCACCGTGCCGTCGAACGCGGCGGCGTCGGCGGGCCGGTAGACCACGATCCGCGTCGTGTAGGGCGCCGTTCCGGCCGGCCGCGCCTTCCACCGCCCGTCCTGGGTGACCGGACCGGCGTGCTCGAAGGCCGTGGCCGTACCGGACACGACGTACTCGTCGGCGGTGTAGCCGCACGCGCCGAGATCGAAGAACGTGGAGATCAGCCCTGGCGTTCCGGGCAGTGGATCGCTGATGCGCATGGTGGCTCCTCGGGGTTCGCACCGGATCCTCGCCGATCCCGCTCCTGATCGACAAGGTCCGGCGGTGTGACGCGATCTTCCGATTCGCCCGCCGGTGGCCCCCGACGGCCAGGGAGGCCCGGGGACGGGAGGGGCGCGCCGATACCGCGGGAAGTTCCGGATCCCCTTCGAGGATCTTGGCCGGATCCGGCCATAAATCGGAACGGTCCGCAGGGTGGACCGATCCATTTCGCAGCCGACATGGGAATGGCGCAGGCTTGCCGAAGCCGGTCCGGGGATTGGGCAATTTTCCCATCTTGCCGCCATTCTGACCATTCTTCACGATGCACGTGACTCAGGGCACGTCATCCGGACCAGCCCTGACTCACTGGAGGCACAGTGAGGATGAGACCCATCCGCCCCGTCACTGTCGCGAGCATGGCGGCCGCCACCGCCGCGGCCATGCTGACCGCAGTCCCCGCCGCGCAGGCCGCGGCGCCCCCCGCCCCCGACGCGAGCCGGCTGGCCACCGAACTGGCCCAGCGGCTCGGCACCCGTACCGCCGGTTCCTACCTGGACGGCGGCCGGCTGGTCGTGACCGTGGCGGACGCCGGCGCGGCCCGGCAGGTCCGCGAGGCCGGCGCGGTCCCGAGGACCGTCGCCCGCAGCGGCGCGGACCTCGAGAAGGTCACCGACGCCATCGCCCGGTCGGTCAAGGCGACCGGCACCGCCTGGGCCGTGGACACCACCGCCAACCAGGTCGTCCTGTCCTACGACGACACCGTCACCGGCGCGAAGCTCGCCCAGGTGAAGGCGGCCGCCGCCGCCCACGGCTCCGCCGTGCGCCTGGAGAACATCGCGGGCAAGCTCACCACCACGATCTCGGGTGGCCAGGCCATCTACACCGGAGGCTCCCGCTGCTCCCTGGGCTTCAACGTCCGCAACAGCGCCGGCCAGCAGTTCTTCCTGACCGCGGGACACTGCACCAACATCGGCAGCACGTGGTACGCCAACTCCAGCGGCAGCACCGTGCTCGGCACCCGGGCGGGATCCAGCTTCCCGGGTAACGACTACGGCATCGTCCGCTACACCAACACGACGATCTCCAAGCCCGGAGACGTCTACCTCTACGCCGGCTCCCAGGACATCACCACCGCCCGCAACGCGGTCGTCGGCGAGACCGCCCGCCGCAGCGGCAGCACCACCGGCGTGCGCAGCGGCAGCGTGACCGCGCTCAACCAGACCGTGCGCTACCCGCAGGGCACCGTGACCGGTCTGATCCGCACCACCATCTGCGCGCAGGGCGGCGACAGCGGCGGCTCCCTGTTCGCCGGTACGGCCGCTCTCGGCCTCACCTCCGGCGGCAGCGGCAACTGCAGCACCGGCGGGACCACGTACTTCCAGCCGGTCACCGAAGCGCTCAGCGTCTACGGCGTGAGCGTCTACTAGAAAGAAGAGCTCCCGAGAAACACGGCGGATCCCCGGGGCAGGACCACGGCCCCGGGGATTCCGCTCGTCCCGGCTTAGAGAGAACGTTTGTCATCAGCCGCCCGGCGGCCGGGCCTTTCCTAGGCGAAATCACCTAATGGCGAATACGCGGCTCGTACTCGGCTTGCGGTCAGTTCCGGTAGCCGAGTCCGTGGCCGAACGGGTACAGCGTGCCGGACTGGTCGCGGACGGGAATCGTCACCGGCAGCCGTCCGGCCGGTTCGATCTCGCCGAACAGCGCCTTGACCACCGACCGCAGCGCTTCGGCGGTGTAGGAGTAGGTCGCCAGGTAGGTGCCCGCCTCGGGGAAGTAGGCGATGTCGTACGGGTCGCGGGCGGCGATGACCACGACCGGCTTGCCGGTGGCTATGAGCGCCTTGACCAGGTTCATCTGCCCCGGGCCGTTGTGGCCGCTCTCGGGCTTGACGTCCCAGGCCCGGTTGGTGACGGCGACGACCAGGTCGGAGTCCCTCGCCTCGGCGACCGCGCGTTCGATCTGCGCGTCCCCCGGGCTCAGGCCGGTCTCCCGTACCGCCGTCGTGGTCCCGCGCTCGGCGATCTCGCCGGCGAGCACGGACGTCGTCGTGGCACCCCACCCGGTGACCAGCACCTTCCGGGGCCCGGGCGTCAGGGGCAGGAGCCCGGCGTCGTTCTTGACCAGCGTCGTCGTACGATCCGCGGCGCGCTGGGCCGCCGCGAGATGCGCCGGGGCGCCCACGATCTCGCCGATCCTGGACTCGTCGGCGTACGGATCGCGGAACAGCCCGCGCCGCTGCTTCAGCTCCAGGATCCGGTAGACCGACTCGTCGACGCGGCGTTCGGTCAGCTCGCCGTCCCGGACCGCGTCCACCACCGCGGCGAGCTGCCGGGGGAACACGCCGTTCCCGGACGCGTCGGCCGGGGGCTTGAGCAGGACGTCCACGCCCGCCTTGAGCGCCAGGACGGGGATGCGCTCGTCGCCGTACTTGGTGCGCACGCCCTGCATGTCGAGGGCATCGGTCACGACGACGCCGCGGTAGCGCAGCCGGTCGCGCAGGATCCCGGTGACGATCGGCCGGGACAAGGTCGCCGGATCCTCCGAGGCGTCCAGTGCGGGGACGATGATGTGCGCGGTCATGATGGAGTCCACGCCCCGGGCGATCGCCGCGCGGAAGGGCGGCAGGTCGAGCCGCTCCCACTCCTCCCGCGTGTGACCGATCCTCGGAACGCCGATGTGGCTGTCGACGGTGGTGTCGCCGTGGCCGGGGAAGTGCTTGACGGTGGGGGTCACACCCGCGTTCCGGTAGCCGGCCACCTGGGCGGTGACCATGTCCGACACCAGACCCGGATCGGAACCGAACGACCGTACCCCGATCACCGGATTGGCCGGGTTCACGTTGACGTCGGCGTCGGGCGCGTAGTTCTGGTTGACGCCGATGGCCCGCAGCTCCCGCCCGGTGATCCGGGCCAGCGTCCTGGCGTCGCCGGTCCGGCGCCCGGCGGCGAGCGCCATGCTCCCGGGCGACTGCGTGGCCGGCGGCGGGACCCGCGCGACGATGCCGCCCTCCTGGTCGGTCGCGATCGTCGCCGGGATCGGGACGCGCTGCGCCATCGCCGCCCGCTGGATCCCGTTGGAGAACGTGGCGAGCTGCCGGGGGCTCTCCACATTGGCGGGACTGGCGGCGTAGTAGATGAACCCGCCGGGGCGGTACCGCGCCATGACCTGGGCCGCGTTGTCGACCCCGTACAGCCGCCGGTTGCCGGCCACGTCCGCCGGGTCGGCCGTGTCGGCGCTCTTGCCGTACACCTGCAGGACGAACAGCTGCGCGGCCTTCTCCTCGAGCGTCATCGATCGCAGCAACCGGAGCAGCCGCGGATCCCTGCCCTCGGCGTACGCGCCGGGGACCGCGAGGCCGTACAAGACCGCCATCACGGCGGTGCAGCAGGCCAGGCATCGAACTGCGCGGGAACGGAACATGGCGGTTTCCTTCCGCCCCCGAAGGCGATCGACCTCATCGCCACGCTAGACCGGGACGGCGGCTCCGTCCACCGGGCCGCGAGGTCAGGGGCGCCTTCTGACCTCGGTACGGTCGGCGACGGCGGGCGTGATGACGGCGAGTCGGGCGCCGGCCGGATCGGTCATCATCGAGAACCGGCCGGGCTCGATGTCGGTGGGCGGGATCCGGACCTGGGCGCCGAGTTCGGTGGCCCTGGCGGCGGAGGCGTCGCAGTCGTCCACCCAGAAGTACGGGATCCAGTGGACGGGGTAGTCGGGCGGCCACAGCTCGTCCATGGAGACCATCCCCGCCACCGACCATTCACCGACCTTGAAGACGGTGTAGACGGAGTCGTAGAAGTCGCGGTCCGCCGCCCTCCAGCCGAACACCCTGCCATAGAAGCGGCGGGCCTCCTGGACGTCGCGGCACGCCAGTTCGACCCAGCACATCGCCGAGGGCTCGTCGACGACACCGGCCCCTTGCAGGCTCCCGGGCACCCAGAGGCCGAAGTCGGCGCCCTCGGAATCCGAGCACAGCGCCAGCCGTCCCAGGCCGGAGATGTCGGTGGACGGCAGCAGTTCCTGCCCGCCCTCGGCCTTGACGGTGTCGACGCAGCCCTGCAGATCGTCGGTCCGGAAGTAGCACGTCCAGGACGGGGGCTGCGCGTCGTCGGCGAGCGACTGCATCCCCGCCACCTCCGGGCCATGGACGTCGCCGAAGGTGAAGATGTCGTAGTCGCCGAACCCCGGGACGGTCAGCGCGTAGACGTACCAGCCGAACAGCCCGCAGTAGAACTCCTTGGACGCCTCGGCGTCGGGACTGGCCAGTTCGACCCAGGACGGCCAGCCCGGGGCGTGTCCGTTCACCTCGGGCATGGTCCGGCCTCCAGGTAGCGCATGGGTCCCACGCTACGGACGTCCACGCAATCGCAGCAGACGCGGCGGTGACGGGATCGGCCAAAACTCCCCATGGCTTCACCAACTCCGCCCATCCGGGCTCGCGAGCATCGCGGCCCGCCGCGGCCAGCCCACCAGCACCTTGCCATCGGCGGCGTCGATCTTCACCTCGTGCTTGGCTCCGCCGGAATCCTGCAGGTCGCCGTCCAGCTTGGCGGCCTCGACGCGCTGCCGGTGCTTCGCCTTGTCGTTCAGGCCACGGGCGTGAACTCCAGGGAGAGGCTGCCCGGGCCGCGCGTGAAGACGCCGCGCTCGGTGGGTACGGCGCCGTCGGCCAGCCGCATGTCCGGCATGGCGTCCAGCAGCAGGTTCGTCCCGACCTCCACCTCGGTCTTGGCCAGCAGCGCGCCCACGCAGAAGTGCCGGCCCAGCGCGAACGCGAGGTGGTCGGCAGCGGCGGAGAACGCGTTGGTGGCGTTCAGATCGGTCCGGAAGATGTCGAACTCGCCGGGGTCGCGGTAGCGCTCCGGGTCGCGTCCCGCCGCGCCGATCAGGCAGGTGACGGTGCTGCCGGCGGGGATCGTCCCGCCGCTCAGTTCCACGTCCTCGGCGGGCTGCCGCATGATCATGTGCACCGGCGGGGTGTACCGCAGCGTCTCCGCGAACGCCGGGGCGATCAGGCTCCGGTCGGCCCGTACCGCCGCCAGCTGGTCCGGATGCGCGAGCAGGTTGGCGAACAGGGCGGACACGGCCTTGTCGGTGGTCTCCCCGCCGGCGGCCAGCAGCAGGCTGACGAACGCCTTGATGTCCTCGTCGCTCATCCGGGTCCCGTCGATCTCCGCCAGGCACAGCCGGGACAGCAGGTCGTCGCCGGGCTCGTCGCGGCGGCGGGCGATGATCGGCAGCATGTACTCGGCCAGCTCCCGCCGGGTCCGCTCGCCCGCCTCGGCCACCTCGGGATCCTGCGCGAGGTTGCCCAGGAACGCGATGATCGAGGTGTACCAGCGCTGGAACCGGGCGTGGTCGGCCTGGTCGAGCCCCAGCATGTCGACGATGACGTTGATCGGGAAATGGGTACTGAACTGCCCGACCAGCTCCACCTTTCCGTCCGACCGGAACGCGTCGATCAGGGTGCGCGCGTTCCGTTCGATCACCGGCAGGAACCGCTCCTGCAGCTCCCCGCCGCGGAACGCCGGCGCCACCAGCCCGCGGCGCACCGCGTGCTCGCGCCCGCTGAGCTGGAGGATCGTCCGGCCGTGCACCGGTTCGAGCTGCCAGTCGTAGTTCGCGGTGGTGAACACCGGCTCCCGGAATGCGCGCGAGACGTCCTCGTACCGCGAGAGCACGTAGCTCTGCGTGGCCTCGTGCCAGTAGACCGGAGCGTTCTCGCGCAGGGCGCGGTAGGCGCTGTAAGGATCGGCGGCGAATTCGGCGGACAGGAGGTCGGGGAGTTCCGGTGACATGGTCATGAGACGCTCCTGAAACGTGGCCGGGCGGGACGCTTTCCCGAGCCTAGGAACCCGTGCCCCGGCAGGTCCAGACCGACGATCTTCACTGGGCCGCTGACTCTCGGATGGGCATGACCGAAATGCCGCCGGAAGCGGGAAGGCCGGTCCGCCTGATCGCCGCGACCGCTACGCCCCGTCCGGCCTGAGGATGGCCAGCAGGGTCTTCACGAGGATCTCGCCGACGTTCTCGCCGGCCATCCGGCCGGCGGCGGCCTCGTCGGTGGCCGCGTGCAGCATCGAGAAGACGGCGGTCACCAGCCACTCCACGGGCAGGTCGGTACGGAAGGCGCCCTGGTCCCGGCCACGCAGGACGAGGCGCTCGACATGGGCCATCGGCTCGTGGTGGTGGCGCCGGACCTCGTCGGCGCTGAGGACGCGGAGCGCGGCGACGTGCAGGCTGCCGAAGCGGCTGAGCATCGGCCAGGACGTGCGGACCAGCCGGGCGAACGCCTCGGTGGGCGGTCCTTCCTGGGGCGCGGCCGCCTCGATGTTCTTCGTCAACGTGCCGGTCGGCCTCGCCCTCCTGGCGGCGCTCCCCGCGACGGTGGCCGCCCACCCGCGTCCGGGCGGGAAGGGCCGGCCGCGCGTCGACGTGCTGGGAGCGCTGACCGTCACCGCCGCCACGGGTTCACTCGTCTACGGCCTGGTCACCGCGGGAGATGAGGGCTGGGGCTCCGCCGAGACGCTGGTGCCGCTGGCCGCCGCCATGGTCCTGTACGTGGCGTTCGCCCTCGTCGAACGCACCGTGCGCTCCCCGCTCATGCACGTGGGGATGCTGAAGCGCCGTCCCGTGGCCGTGGGGGCCTTCCTGATGCTGGTCGGCTCGGGTCTGCTGATCTCGCTGTTCTTCCTGGGCTCGCTCTATCTCCAGCACCTGCGTCAGCTCAGCGCGCTGGAGACGGGCCTGCTGTTCCTGCCCGCCGCGCTGGCCACCGGGGCCGGTGCGCACCTGGCGAGCCGCCTCGTCGGGCGCCTCGGCATTCGGCCCGTCGCCGCCACCGGACTGGCACTCGTCGCGATCGGCACCGGACTGCTCACCCGCCTTTCGGCGGACGGCGGCGTTCTCACCGAACTACTGCCGGGCCTGGTGATCGCCGCCGCCGGAGTCGGGCCCGTGTTCGTCACCGCCACCGTCTCCGCGCTGGCGTACGTCGACCATGGCGAGGAGGGGCTGGCCTCCGGCGTCATCAACACCTTCCACGAGCTCGGCGGCGCCATCGGCGTGGCGACGGCCTCCACGCTCGCCGTCGCCGGGCTGACCGGTGCCCCCTCGATCGGCGGCTTCACCGACGCGTTCACCGCGACGGCCGTGGCCGCCGCCGCGGCCGCCCTCCTCGCACTGGTCCTGGTCCCGCCGGGCAAGCCGCAGATGAGCGGCACGCCGCACTCCCATTGACCGGTATCCGGGCCGGCGGCCGACGGCCGGCGGCGGGGTCGTGGACGAGGGCGGTGGTGCCGCTGGGCCGTCGTCGGGCGCGATGTCCCGTGTCACAGTGCCTCCACCGCGGCGTCGACGGCCCCCGCCACGTCTCCGTCCGAGGGGTACAGCAGGGACCGGCCGACGACCAGGCCCTTCACGGTGGGCAGCCGCAGCGCCCGCCGCCAGCCGGCGAGCGCGGCCTTCGGGTCGCCCGCGACCTCGCCGCCGAGCAGCAGCGCGGGCAGCGTGGACGCCGCCATCACCCGTTCCATGTCGGGGACCACGGGGACCTTCAGCCAGGTCCGGGCCGAGGTCGTGCCGAGACCGGCGGCGACCGAGATCGCCCGCATCATCGCCTCCGGCGTGAGGACGTTGTGCCGCCGCCCGTCGGCGGCGCGGGACACGAACGGCTCCACCATCGCCATCAGCCCGTTGCCGGCCAGGGCCGACACCGCCCGCGCGCAGCCCTCCAGCGCGCCCGCGGTCGCGGGGTCGCCGTCGTCGATGCGCAGCAGCATCTTCCCGCCGTCCAGCCGGGCGGCGCTGAGCGCGGCGGCGTCGTAGGCGGTGAACCGGTCGTCGATCTCGAACGCCGCCCCGGCCAGCCCGCCGCGGTTCATCGAGCCGATCACCACCTTGCCGTCCAGGACCCCGAGCAGCAGCAGGTCCTCGATCACGTCGGGGGTACCGAGCACGCCGTCGACACCGGGCCGTTCCAGCGCGGTGCACAGCCGGTCCAGCAGCTCGCCGCGGTCGGCCATGGCGAGCGGGTCGCCGCCGGCGGCCAGCGCGCCGCGCGCCGGATGGTCGGCGGCCACCAGCATCAGCCGGCCGGACGGCCCGAGCAGCGTGTCGCGCCGGGGCCTGAGGGCGGCGGCCGAGGCGATCGCGTCGGGCCGCGTCGCCCGGATCTCGGTCAGCTCCGCCACCCGCCCGGACCGTGTCCCGATCGTGGAGGTCTCGGCCCGTCCCGGTCGCAGGGTCATCCGGTGGCTCCGTCCGCGCCCGCCCGGCCCATCGTGATCACGTCGAGCGTCGCCGTCACGCGAGCGCCCCGGCAAGGTAGTCCATGCTCGCGCGCACGTCGGCGCCCGGTCCCGTGGCGGGGTCGGGATCCCGGTCCAGGACGGTGTCCTGCTCCAGGACGTACCAGCCGTCGTAGCCCGCGTCCTCCAGGGACCGCAGAATGCCCATGAGATCCACGTCGCCCGCGCCGAGCGCGCGGTAGACGCCCGCCTTCACCGCGTCGGTGTAGGTGATGCGGCCGCACCGGACCTCGTCGGCCAGGTGCGCGTCGACGTCCTTGAGGTGGACGTGCGCGATCCGGCCGGCGGCCCGCGCGGCGATCTCCGCCGGGTCGGTGCCGCCGATCAGCAGGTGGCCGGTGTCCAGGCAGAGCGCGATCCCGGAGCCGTTCAGGACGCGCTCGACCTCGTCGCCGCGCTCCACCACCGTGCCGACGTGCGGGTGCAGCGTGGCGCGCACGCCGAGCTCCGCCGCTCGCGCGGCGATCCGGTCGAGGTTGCCGAGGAGCGTCACCCAGGCCGTCGCGTTCAGGACGGGCCGCTCGTCGTAGCCGGGGAGCCCGGTCGCCGCGGCCAGCACCAGCGTCGGCCCGGCGCTGGGGGCCGGGCCTGCGTCCGAGCCGGCGGCTGAGTCCGGGTTGGAGCTGGAACGTTCCATCCCAAATCCGGCCAGAGCCCGCTCCACCTGCGGCAGGGGATCGCTGCCGGGATCGTGCAGGACGGCGGGCACGAAGCCGCCGACCGCCCCGAGCCCGTGCTCGGCCAGCAGCGCGGACCGCTCGGCCGCGCCGGCGGGCAGGAACCCGTCCGGCCCGAACTCGGTCGCGGCGAGCCCGAGCGCGCGCATCTCGGCCAGCACCCGGCCCGGATCCATCTGGTGCCCCCAGCCGGGCACCTCGCAGACACCCCATGAGATCGGGGCTCCCGCGACGCGGTCTTCGTTCATCGGCCCACCGTCCAGCCACGTGTCCGCCGCCGGTCCTGCGCCGGCACGCCGAGTCTGCTGAACGGCACACCACCCTGTCAATAGTTTGTCATGACATCATGAGGTAATAAGTTAACCATGTCCAACGGGTACGATTACCCTCACCAGAACAGAAGGGGCGAGGGTGAACCGACCAGCCGTTTCCGTGGACCGCGCCAGCCCGGTCCCGCTGTACTTCCAGCTGGCCCAGCAGCTGGAGGCGGCGATCCGCGAGGGCGAACTGGCCCCCGGCAGCCGCCTGGAGAACGAGGTGCAGCTCGCCGACCGCTGCGGGCTGTCCCGCCCGACCGTACGGCAGGCGATCCAGCACCTGGTCGACAAGGGGCTGCTGGTCCGCAAGCGCGGGGTCGGCACGCAGGTGGTGCGCGCGCAGGTCCGGCGGCCGGTCGAGCTCACCAGCCTGCACGACGACCTGGCCGCGGCCGACCGGGAGCCCCGTACCGAGGTCCTCGAGCTGGCCGGGGTGCCCGCCGAGGACGAGGTCGCCAAGCAGCTGGGCGTCCCGCCGGGCACCGGGATCACGCGGATGCGGCGGCTGCGGTACACCGGCGCCGAGCCGCTGGCCGTCCTCACCAACTACCTGCCCGCCGAGCTGCTCGCCCTCACCGCCGCCGACCTCACCGAGCACGGCCTGTACGAGCTGCTGCGCGCGGCGGGCGTCAACCTGCGCGTCGCCAACCAGGAGATCGGGGCGCGCGCCGCGACGGCGACCGAGGCCCGGCTGCTGGACGAGCGGCGCGGCGTCCCGCTGCTCACCATGACCCGCACGGCCTTCGACGACAAGGGGCGCGCGGTCGAGTACGGCTCGCACGTGTACCGGGCCAGCCACTACTCGTTCGCCCTCACACTCGTCGAACGCTGACCCGACCGGCCCCCGCCCCGTTGACTCGTGGCGTGTCCCCCCCACCCGGGCCGCGACGGGGCCACCCCCCCACGAGTCGACAGGGTTGGAGCGCTCTATTGAATTAGAGCGCTCTAACGCTTACGGTGCAGGCGTTGCTCCATCCCCCCGAGATGTCCGGAGGAACCGATGCACCTCAGACCGAGCCGCTCCCGAGCGCAACGTCCCCGACCGGCCTCACCGCACGCCGTACCGCGCCTGGCCGCGGCCGCCGCCGCGGTCATGATCGGCACCTTCGGGCTCTCCGTCCCGGTCGCCGCCGCCGACGATGACGACCTCGCCACCGTCCACGCGGCGCTGGAGACGCCCCCGAACTTCGACGACACCGAGGGCGGGGACGCGGACGCCGACGACCCCGCCATCTGGAACCATCCCGCCGACCGGC
Source organism: Actinomadura sp. 9N407 (assembly GCF_044326315.1). NCBI lineage: Bacteria > Bacillati > Actinomycetota > Actinomycetes > Streptosporangiales > Thermomonosporaceae > Actinomadura > Actinomadura sp. 9N407. Next base: position 117,751 of record NZ_JBIRAW010000011.1, read on the forward strand.
GTGCCGACCTGATCGTCGGCACGCTCAAGCAGGGCGGGCTGGCCGTGTTCGACGCCCGGGGCCGGCAGCTCCAGCACGTCCCCGCCCCGCCGGGGCCGCGGCCCGGCGACGAGTCGGGCAGGTTCAACAACGTCGACATCGTCTACGGCTTCCCCGTCGGCGGCAAGAAGGTCGACATCGCGGTGACCTCCGACCGGGGCCGCGACATCATCCGCACGTACGCGATCGACGCCGCCGCCGCCAAGCGGCACACCGCCCCGCTGACCGAGATCACCGACCCGGCGGCCGCTGCCGCCTTCTCCGCCTCCCTGGACGAGATCAACGACCAGCGCACCGCCTACGGCCTCGCGACCTGGACCGGATCGGGCGGCGCGACCTACGTCGCGGTGAGCCGCCGGCACACCACCCGGGTCGGCGTGTTCCGGCTGGTCGCGACGGCGGCGGGCACCGTGACCTACCGCCCGGTCCGTACCCTCGACCTGCCGGCCTCGTTCCCGCTGCCCGGCGGCGGCAGCTGGCGCCCGTGCGGCGATCCCGGCGAGGACCCGCAGGTGGAGGGGATGGTGGCCGATCCCGAGCACGGCGTGCTGTACGCCGGGCAGGAGGACGTGGGCATCTGGCGGATCCCGCTGGACGGCGGCACGCCCCGGCTGACCGAGCGGGTGAAGGAGTACGGCGTCCCGGCGACCTACGACCCGGAGACCGACGAGTGCGTCCCGAGCGGGCCCGATCCCGGCGTCGGCGGCGATCACCTCACCGCCGATGTGGAGGGCCTGACGATCTACCGCAAGGACGACGGCGAGGGGTACCTGCTGGCCTCCAGCCAGGGCGACAACACCTTCGCGGCGTACGACCGGGAAGGCTCCAACCGCTTCCTCGGTCGGTTCCGTGTCGGCCCCTCCGCGGCGATCGACGGTTCCGAGGAATGTGACGGAGCCATGGTGACCAGCGCGCCCGTCGGCGGTTTCGCGAAGGGCCTGCTGGTCGTGCAGGACGGTGCCAACACCCCCGACGTCGTGGACGGGAACGGCGAGGTCCGTACCAACACCAACTTCAAGCTCGTCCCCTGGGAGGACGTGGCCGACCCGCTCGACCTGGACGTCGATCCGGACGACTGGGACCCGCGGGACTGACCGCCGCCGCGCCCGGCGGGGCCGCGCGCCCCGCCCGGCGCCACGGCGTGTCCGGTGTCCGGTGCCCGGTGTTAGCGTCCAGGCCAGAAGACCGTTCCAGACCGTTCCAGCCAGCCCGATTCCAGGAGGAGCACCGCTCAGCATGACGCACCCGACCCTGGAGGACGTCGCCGCCCGCGCCGGCGTCTCCCGTGCCCTCGTCTCGCTGGTCATGCGCGGGTCCCCCAAGGTCAGCAGGCAGCGGCGGGAGGCGGTGATCGCCGCCGCCGGCGAGCTCGGCTACCGGCCGAACGCGATGGCCCGGGGGCTGGCCGCCGGCCGGACCGGGATCATCGGCGTGCTGCTGGCCGACCTGCACGATCCGCTGTACGCGGCGGTCCACGACGGGCTCGCCGACGAGGCCGCCCGCCGCGACGTCCGGCTGCTGCTGACGACCGGGCGCGGGCGTCCCGTACGGGAGCGGGCCGCGGTGGAGGACATGCTGGACCTGCGCCTGGACGGGCTCGTGCTGGCCGGCCCGCGGATCGCCGCCGCCGAGATCGACCGTGCCGCCGCGGGCTGCGCCGTCACCGTCGTGGGCCGTACGGTGCGGTCCGACCGGGTGGACTGCGTGACCGGTGACGCCGCGGTGGCCGGGCCGGCGGTGGCGCACCTGGCGGCGCTCGGGCATCGCCGCGTGGCCTGCCTCGACCTCGGCTCCCGGTCGGTGTCCCTGCGCCGCGCCTACCTCGCCGCCATGGAGGCGGCCGGGCTGGGAGCGCACGCGACCGTACTGACAGGGCTGGACGCGGCGCGTGATCCGGCCCCGGAAGACGCGCCCACCGCGTTCCTGGCGATCGGCGATCCCAGCGGCGTCGCCGCGCTGGCCGCGCTCGGTGCCGCGGGCCTGCGGGTCCCCGAGGACGTGTCGCTGATCGTCCACGGCGACCCGGCGGGTGCGGCGGCCGCCGGGGTCACCACGGTCGCCGCGCCCGCCCGCGAGCTGGGCCGGCTGGCGATGGGCACGCTCCTGGACCGCGTCCAGGCCGGCGTCCCCGGCGGCGCGGCACGCCGGATCACCGTCCCGCCCGTCCTGACGGAACGAGCGACCACGGCGGCGGTCCGGGGCACGTCGCACGGCACGGCCGCGCCGAGCCCGCCGTAGGCCTCACGGCAGGACGCGGTCGACCAGGTCGGCGACGGCGCCGGACGCGCAGGCCCCCACCACGACATCGGCGGCGGCGAGGACGCCCGGATGCCCGTCGCCGACGGCGGCGCCCAGCCCTGCCGCCTGGACCATGTCGATGTCATTGGGGTTGTCGCCGATCGCCGCGATCCGGCTCATCGGCACCCCGCGCGCCGCCGCGAGCTCGCGCAGCGCCGTCCCCTTGGTGGCGCCGTCCGGCAGCACCTCCAGATAGGTGTCCTCGGAACGGACGAGGGTGACCCCGGGAACGGTCCCGGCCGCCATCCGCTCGACGGGGTCGATGAGGCCGGGCCGCTCGCAGATCAGCATCACCTTGATGATCCCGTCGAAGGGCAGGGCGCCCCAGGACGCCACCCGTACCAGCTCGATGCCGTCGCGGCGCGCATAGTCCCGCAGCGTGCGGGTCTCAACGCGTACGTGCGCGTGGCCATCGCTGAAGACCACCGGGTCGACGCCTTCGGGCAGGTCGCCGAACAGCAGCGTCAGCCTGGCCCACGCCGCCGCGTTCAGGCAGCGCCGGCGCAGCACCGTGCCCGTGCTCAGGTCCACCACGCGGGCGCCGTTGTAGAGGATCGCCGGTGTGCTCAGCGCGAGCTCGCGGTAGTACGGGAGCGCGGAGTCCTCGCCGCGTCCCGTGGCGAGCAGGACCTCGCCGCCCGCTTCGGTGAAGCGGCGCAGCGCGCCCAGATTCCGCTGGACGATGCGCAGGTCACGGCCGACGAGGGTGCCGTCCAGGTCGGTGACGAGCCAGGTGGCCGTCCGTACGCCGATGGTGCTCACGTCTCGCTCCCCACGGCCGGGAGGCCCGCGGCCTCGGCCAGTACAGAACCGGCGAGGTCGAATCCCCCGACGCACGCCACGTAGCCGGGGGCGTCCCAATCCTGGCCGCCCGGCTCCCCGCCCAAGGGAAGGTAGGTGCCGCCCGCCTGCCTGACGAGAAGCAGCGCGGCGGCGACGTCCCAGGCGTTGACGGACGTCCCGTACGCGGCGTCCGCCCAGCCTCCGGCGACGTGCGCGAGCGACAGCGCGGCGCTGCCCGGCCTGCGTACCGTGGCGAACGACTCCACGAACGTGGCGTACCGCCGCAGCGCCCGGTCGCCGCTCCGCCGCAGCTCGCGGGCGTTGGGGTAGCCGGTGACGAGGACGGCCGTCCGATCGCCGGCCGCGCCGGTGCTGCCGAGCGGCTCGCCGTTGCACGCGGCGCCGTCCAGCGTGGCGGTGAACAGGTCGTCGCGTACGGGGTCGTACACCACGCCCGCCACCACCCGGTCACCCACGACGGCGCCGATGGACGTGCAGAAGAACGGCAGCCCGGCGGCGAAGTTGGCGGTGCCGTCGATGGGATCCACGTACCAGCGCAGGGCCCCGTCCGCGCCGCCCCGCAGGCCGCCCTCCTCCCCGATCACGGCGCTGCCGGGGCACTCGCGCTCCAGGATCTCCCGGATGGTCTCCTCGGCGGCGCGGTCGTGCTCGGTGACCGGATCGTGGAAGTCGCGCTTCAGCGCGACCTCGGGCCGCGACCGGAACGCCTTCCGCAGCCGGTCGCCCGTCGCCCTGGCGGCGCGTTCGGCGATCCCGGCCAGCTCCCGCGATGCGGGTACGTCGATGCTCACGTCGTTCATGCGTCTCCCTTGACCGCGTTCACCAGCAGGCCGAGCAGTCCGTGCCCGTCGTCGACGATCGCGTCGGGACGGCCGCGTACCTCGTACGGGACGCGGTGAGTCCCGTCGGCGAGCATCAGCACGTTGGCGCCGACTCCGGCCCGGTGCCCGCACACCACGTCCCGGTCGAACGTGTCGCCGACGTACCACGCCTGTTCCGGGCGGATGCCGAGGGCCCGGGTGGCGATCCAGATCATCTCCGGGTTGGGTTTGCGGATCCCGGCCTCGTCGCTGTAGACCTCGAACGCCAGCTTCGCCGCGAGGCCGTTCGCCGCCGTGTACGCGCGGTGCACCGCCCCGGAGAGCGCGTTGCTGACCACGGCGCAGGGGACGCCCCTCTCGGCGGCGGCGTCCAGCAGCTCCGGTATCCCGGGGCGGGTGCGGCGCTCCTGCCGCAGCTCCCCCATCCGCGCGCAGAGCGGTGTGGCGTGCGCGACGACGAGCTGCCGGGCCGAGGCGGGCCAGTCCGCGGCCACGTAGTCGCCCCAGAAACCGGCGTGGGTCATCTCGGCGGGCGCGTACGGCCGGGACATCGCGTCCTTCCAGCACTTCTCCCCCGCGGCGCCCGCCTTGATGTCGGTCTCGATCCCGGCGGCGTCCAGGCCGGACCGTCCCGCTCCGGTGAGCAGGGCGTGCACCTCCTTGGCGAGTTCCGCCGTCCAGTCGGGGCGTTTGATCGTCTCGACCAGGACGCCGCCGAAGTCCAGCAGCAGCGCCCGGGGCGCGGGCAGCGTGGGACGGTCGTTCACAGGGCCACCCGCCTGGCCGGGGCGACGGCGTCGTCCCAGCCGGTGATCCGTGTCCCGTCGGCACCGAACAGGTGCAGGCGTTCGGGCGGCGCCCAGCACCGGACCGTGGTGCCCGGCCCGGCCTGCAGGTCCTCGTGGACGACCACGAAGACCTCGGCGTCCAGCACCCTGAGCTGGACGGTCCAGCTCGCCCCCGTCGGCAGGACGGTCTCGACGACGGCGTCCTCCGACCAGGCCCGGTCCGCCATGGCGCCGTCCGGGACGCCGATCCGGAGCGCCTCCGGCCGGATGCCCACATGCTCGGGCGACCCGACCTCGGCCTGCTTCCGCACGTACCGCAGCAGCGCCCCGGCGAGATCGCCCGGGGCCGGGTCCTCGGTGCCGCCCCCGGTACGGACCAGGTTCATCGGGGGGCTCCCGACGAACTCGGCGACGAACCGGTTGGCCGGCCGGTCGTACATCTCCATGGGCGCGGCGACCTGCTGCAGCTCACCCTCGTTCAGCACCGCGATGTGGGTGGCCATCGTCATGGCCTCCATCTGGTCGTGGGTGACGAACACGATCGTCGCGCCGGTCTCGTCGTGGATGCGCTTGAGCTCGGTGCGCATCTCCAGCCGCAGCCCCGCGTCGAGGTTGGACAGCGGCTCGTCCAGCAGCAGGACGTCGGGGTCGACGGCGAGCATCCGGGCGAGCGCGACGCGCTGCTGCTGCCCGCCCGACAGCTGCGACGGGTAGCGGTCCATGCAGTCGGCGACCCGTACCTTGGCGAGCGCCTCCTCCGCGCGGGCCCTGCGTTTGGCGGCGGGCACCTTGCGCATCCGCAGCCCGAACTCGGTGTTGCCCCGGACGGTGAGGTGCGGCCAGAGCGCGTAGTTCTGGAAGACCAGCCCCATGTCGCGCTTCTCCGGCGGGACGTACAGGCCCCGCTCCACCGAGTCCAGGACGCGGCCGCCCACGGTGATCTCACCGCGGGTGGGCTGCTCCAGCCCGGCGATCATGCGCAGGGTGGTGGTCTTGCCGCAGCCGGACGGGCCGAGCAGGCAGGTGAACGATCTGTCCGGGACGGTCAGGTCGAGGTCCTTCACCGCCGCATGGCCGCCGGGATAGTGCTTGACCACTCCGCTGAGGGCGATGTCCGGCATTGATCAACCTCCGATGCCCGAGGCCAGGCTGCTCTTGGTGAGCCGCTGGGCCAAGTAGGTCATGGTGAACGAGAGCAGGGCGATGACCAGCACGACGGCGTTGGCGAGCTGGGTGTAGCCGTAGTCGACCAGCGAGATCGACAGCGTGGTCAGCAGCTGGGTGCCCGAGGTGGTCAGCATGATCACGATGCTGAGCTCCTTGAGCCCGGACACGAAGGGCAGCACCACCCCGGTGACCAGCGCCCCCTTCTGGATCGGGATGATGATCCGGAACATCCGCGACGGCCATCGCGCGCCGCTCACCTGGGCCGCTTCCTCGGGTTCCCGTCCCAGCTGCATCATCGCCGCGATCCCCGATCTGGACGAGTACGGCAGATGGGTGACGATGAGCACCAGGACGAGCAGCGTGACCGTCCCGTACAGGGCGGGGACGGGGCCGCGCTGGACGGCGAACAGCGACAGGCAGGCGGCGGCGAACGCGATGCCCGGCACCAGGTAGGGCAGGAACGACACCTGTCTCAGGAAGTTCGACATCCGGCTGCCCGCGCCCCGTACCACCACGTAGCCGATCAGCAGTCCGGCCATGCCGCAGACCAGCGAGGCCAGCCCGACGATCTTCAGGCTGTTCCACGCGGCGTCGTAGAGGGCGCCCGCCCGCAGCACGCCGTGCGGGAACCCGACCGCGCCGGGCAGGTCCTCGCCCAGCCAGAACTTGAGGGTGAAGTTGTCGAGGCTGAACACGCCGGGGACCTTGGTGATGGTCGACAGCAGCAGCGTCAGCACGGGCACGATGACGCTCACGACGAACACGCCCATCGCCAGCAGGCCGGCGGGCCACCGCCAGCGCCGCAGGTCCGAGCGCCGGTCCATCGCCCCCTTGCCGCCGACCGTCACGAACCGCCGCTGCTCGCGCACCAGCCGGGTGTCGAACACCACGACGAGCACCCCGATCAGCACGATGACGCCGGCGAGAACGGACGCGACACCGGTGCTGCGGTCACGGATGGCCTGGTAGAGGCTGGTGGACAGGACGCTGTAGTCGCCCGGCAGGCCGAGGATGTACGGCGTGCCGAACGTTCCGAGGACCCGGCCGAGCACCAGCAGCACCGCCGACGACAGCGCGGGCAGCATGAGCGGCAGGGTGATGCGGCGCATGACGGTGCGGCCTCCGGCACCCAGGATCCGCGCCGAGTCCTCCAGTTGCGAGTCGATCCGGCGCAGCGCGTTGCCGAACAGCAGCAGGACGAACGGGTAGTAGTGCAGCCCGAGCGTGACGATGATCGGCAGCGGCCCGTACGCCAGCCAGTTCGGGGTGTCGATCCCCGCGCCCTGGAGGTAGCCGACCTGGCCGCCGGAGTCGGAGTTCTTGAACAGCGTGAGCCAGGCCAGCGCGAACGTCCAGGACGGCAGCATGTACGGCACCACGAGGGCGCCGGCCAGGAACTTGCGGCCGGGGATGTTGGTCCGGGTGACCAGCCAGGCCATCGACCCGCCGACGATCAGGGCGAACGCGATGACGCCGACCGCGATGACCAGCGTGTGCCAGAGCGGCTCCCAGAACAGCAGCTTGCTGACGGGCGAGCGGAACACCCGCCACAGGTAGTAGCCGGTCCAGGAACCGGGCTTCCCGCCGGAGCGGTTCTCGTCGCCGTACTGCACGCGCGCCGCGTCCGACATGACCGACACGAGCGGGGCGATGACGAGGTAGAGCAGCGCGGCGCACATGACGAGGCCGAGCAGGACGGTGGGCTCGCGTACCAGCACCCGCACGCGGTAGAGGACGCGCCGGCGGCGGGACGGCGGTGTGGACGCCGGCTGTGCAGGCGGCTTCTCTGGGGCGGCGACCGCCATGGAAGTCTCCTCCGGAATGAGGGGGCCGAGGACGCCTGGCGGGCCGGTGCGGCCCGCCAGGCAGAGGGATCAGCGGTGGTTGACGCGCCAGAAGTCCTGGATGTCCTGCCGGTTGCGGAAGTCGTCCAGTAGCGTCCCGGCGGTGAAGCCGAAGAGCTGGGTGTCCCAGTTGTCCAGTCCCGGAGGGTTGTTCGGGCTCGCGCCGACGGACTTGTTACCGGAGACGCCGCCGCTGCCCGATTCCAGCGTGAAGCCCTCCTTGCTCATGACGAAGTGCACGAAGAGCTTGGCGGCGTTCGGGTGCGTGGAACCGGTCGTGATGGTGGCGTACTTGGGGTACGAGAAGCCGGTCCAGGGGGCCAGGTTCTCGCACACCTTCATCTGGTAGCCCTTCTCCTTCACGTCCCGGAACTTCGCGATCGACATCAGGCCGATCCGGCTCTGGGTCTGGTTGGGGGCCGCGATCCCGGCGGAGACGTCCTCGTCCTCGGTGGTCAGCACCGGGCTGTTGCCCGCCATCCGCTTGACCCACTCGCGCGAGGCGTCCTTCTCGGTGAGCTTGAGCTTGCCGCGCCCGAGCTTGTCGTACGCCGCGCTCAGGTCGGCCGTGCCGTGGTCCGCCATCTGGGTGAACCACTGGGTGAAGATCTCCTTGCCCAGCGGGTCCTGGAACATCACCTTGCCCTTCCACGCCGGCTCGGTCAGCTCCCACATGTTCTTGACCGGGCAGCCCTGCGGGTTGAGCTTGGGGTTGTAGACGAAGACGTAGGCCTTCCGCAGCATCATCAGCGGATTGCGGTCCTTCTCGTCGATGTCCTTGGCCAGGTCCGGCGGGATCCAGGTCTTGACGATCTTCTGCGGGAGCAGCTGCCCCACCAGCATCGGGCCGTCCTCGAAGAGGCTGACGTCGATGGTGACGTTCTTGGCCTGCGCCTCGCGGGTCATCTTCTCGGCGGTGGCGGCGGCCTTGGACTTCATGCCCTCGGCCTTGATGCCGTACTTCTTGGTGAACGCCTCCGCCACGTCCTTGACGTCGCCGCTGCCGTCGTAGGCCAGGACGGAGCCCTCCTTCTTGGCGGCCGCGATCAGTGCCTGCAGATCGAAGGTCGCCGGGTCCTCCACGGCCGCCTTGGGGATCTCCTGCTTGGCCGCGCCCGCGCCGCCGGTGGACGGGGCGCACCCGCTGAGCGCCAGCGCCGCAACGGCGGCCAGGGCGAGCCCGTAGCGCGCGCGAGCGGCTCCGGGAGTGGTCATGATCATGATCGTTTCTCCTTGCGGACGGGCGCCGGGCCCCCCGAACCGGCGCCGCTGGGGGGATTTCATCGATCAGTGACTGCGTTTGAGCATCGCGTCCGAGAGCGCGTCGGCCGCCTCGCCGAGCCGCCGCCCGACGGCGTCGAGCCGGTCGAGCAGTTCGCGCCCGCGCAGCACCTCCATGGCGATCGGCCCGGCGAACAGCTCCGCCAGCGCGGCCTGGCGGGTCTGCCGGACGCGGTTGCCGGCCTTGCGCACGCCGAGCGCCGCGACGGTGACCGCGGCCGGCTCGGCGATGACCAGCCGGACGGCGTCGTCGAGGGCGGTCAGCCCGTCGAGCACCGCGTCCAGCGGGGGGACGGTGAAACCGAGCTCCGCCGGTCCGAACATGTCGGACTCGCGGACGAAGTCGCGGAGGTTGTCCAGGACGTCGTCGACGGAGCGGGACAGCCGGTACAGGTCCTCCCTGTCGATGGGGGTGACGAGGGCGCCGTTCAGCATCCGGGCCAGGGCGGCCCGCTCGGCGTCGCCGGCGTGCTCGATGCCGGTCATCCGGGACCGGGCCGCCGCCGGGGCGGTCCGTCCCGCGGCCATCTCGCGGGCCAGCCGCGCCCCCTCCCCGACCGCGCCGATCTGCCGGCCGACCTGGCCGATCACCCGTTCGCCCGAACGGCCGAGCAGGTCGTCCCAGACGCCCCGGATGCGGTGCACCGGGCGGGCGAAGGCGTTCACAGCGGCCTCATCGCGAGGCCCGCCACGGCGCCGCAGGCGAGGGCGAGGGGCAGCGTGCACAGCCACGCCGCGCCGATGCCGACGACGTTCTGCCAGCGGACCCGGGTGCGGCCCTCGCTGGCGGCCACGCCGACGACTCCGGCGGCGACGGACTGCGTCATGCTGACCGGCGCTCCGGCGAACGAGCTCGCCGTCACCGCGGCGGCGGCCGCGGCCTCGGTGGAGACCACGTGCAGCGGCCGGGCGAGCACCAGGCCGCGGCCGAGCCGCTCCCCCACCCGGCCGACGGCGCTCAGCGCCCCGGCGCAGAACACCGCGGCCACCCCGGCGAGCACCAGCGGCGAGAGGTGGACGATCCCGACCGCGCCGGGCCGCCGGGCGGCCACCACGTCGCCCGCGACGCTGACCACCGCGATCATCTTCTGGCCGTCGTTGGCGGCGTAGGCCGCGCACTGCGCGCCGTAGGCGGCGAGGTGGGCCGCGTGGACGGCGGCCGGCATCCGGGTGAATCCCGGTACCCGCCGGGACGCCAGCCCGAAGGCCCAGCCGAGGGCCAGCCCGGCCAGCGGCGCCGCCGCGCCGACGGCCAGCACATGGCCGAGCCCGCCCCAGGAGACGTCCAGTCCGGCGCCGAGCCCGGCGCCCGCGAGACCGCCGACGACGGCCAGCGTCAGGCTGGTCGGCAGCCCGCGCCGGGACAGCGCCGTCACCACGCAGAGCGCCACGGTCACGCCGCACAGGAAGACCAGTGCCCCGTCGCGGTCACCGAGGTCGGCGAGCCGTTCGGTGAAGACGCGGGCCACGCCGAACCCGGCGAGCCCGGGGACCAGCACGATCGCCAGGAGCAGCAGCGAGACCAGGCCCAGCCGGGACGAACGGGGGAACCGGCCGCCGAGGCCGACCAGGGCGGCCCCGTCGTTGAGCCCGCTCACGTAGACGAAGCCCAGCGCGACCAGGGCGAACGCGACGGCCCACATCATCGGAGCTCCGCGATGCGGACCCGGCGGTCCTGCCGCCGGGAGAGCGTGGCGGCCTCGGCGATGTAGAGCGCCTCCAGCGCCTCGTCGACCGTGCACGGGCTGGGGACCCGTCCCCTGGCCACATCTAGGAACGTTCCAATCTCGGCCGCGTAGGCGGGCTCGAACCGTTCCCAGAAGTCGGCCCAGGCGTCCCCGGGAGGCCAGTCGACGCCCGGTTCGGCGGAGCGCAGCGGGACCCGCTCGTCCAGGCCGACGGCCCACGTCCCGCCGGTGCCCGCCAGCTCCATCCGGACGTCGTAGCCGGCGCCGTTGTGCCGCGAGCCCTGGACGGTGACGAGCGTCCCGTCCTCCATGACCAGCAGGGCGGCACTGGTGTCGGCGTCGCCCGCCTCGGCGAAGTACGACTCGCCCCGGACCGATCCGGCGGCGGTCACCGACTCCACCTCCCGCCCGGTGACCCAGCGCAGGATGTCGAAGTCGTGGATGTGGCAGTCGCGGAAGATGCCGCCCGAGGCCCGGACGTAGGCGGCGCTCGGCGGGGACGGGTCGGCGGTGACCATGTGCACCCGCCGCAGCTCGCCCAGCCGGCCGTGCCCCAGCGCGCGGCGTGCCGCCGCGTACCCGGCGTCGAACCGGCGCTGGAAGCCGATCTGGACCGGGACGCCCGACTTCGCCGCGACGTCCCGTACCTCCAGGGTCGCTCCCAGGTCCGCCGCGACCGGTTTCTCGCAGAACGCGGGGACGCCCGCGGCGCAGGCGGCGAGCAGCAGCTCATCGTGGGTGGCGGTGGGCGTCGCGATCACGACCGCGTCCAGCCCGGCGCCGAGGATCTCGCCGGGATCGGCGGCACGGACACCCAGCCGGCCCGCGAGCGCCTCCGCCCGCCGTCCGTCCACGTCACCGATGAGCAGCTCGCCGACGAGCGGATGCTGCGCCAGGAAACCGGCGTGCCACGCTCCGATCCGGCCCGCGCCCAGTAGTCCGACCCGCATGGTCGCCTCCCGTTGCCTTGCCGTCAGGTGCATGTGCCGTTCGCCTGTTGCTCATCTGAAGTTCGCCACATGTTCATCCAAAGGTCATCAATGTGGCCTGGGCCACATTTCTAGCCCCGAGGCGTGGTGAAGTCAATAGTTTGTCCTTACATCAAGACGTGCTTACTTGATGTGACCGGACGGGCCGCGCACCGTCGCAACGGCCGGGCCGCGGGCGCACACGGGAACGGCCGGGCGCCTGCCGGCGCCCGGCCGGCATGGCCCCTGTCGGTCAGGGGGTACGCCGCCCGGCGGCGACGGCCTGGGCGGCGGAGCGGCGCCCGCACCGGCACACGACGCGGACCTCCGCCTCTCGAATAGGCAATTCATTGATTACCCGTTTTATGCACTAACCGACCGGCGCTATTCTCTGCGGGTGGCATTGCGCAATGCGGTCATGGCCGCACTCCTGGAAGGCGAGGCGTCCGGATACGACCTGGCCAAGGCCTTCGACGCGTCGGTGGCCAACTTCTGGATGGCCACCCCCCAGCAGATCTACCGCGAACTCGACAGAATGGAGTCCGCGGGGCTGATCACGGCGCGCGTGGTCGAGCAGGAGAAACGGCCCAACAAACGCCTTTTCTCCCTCACCGAGGCCGGCCTGCGCGCCGCGCACGACTTCACCGCCGCCCCGCCGCGTCCCGGCGCGATCCGCGACGAGCTCATGGTGAAGGTCCAGATGGTGGACGCCGGCGACACCGCCGCCGTGCAGACCGCGATCGGCGAGCGGATGGCCTGGGCCGAGGCGAAGATCGCCCGGTACGAGCGCATGCGGGCCCGGCTCCTGGACGGCCGGACCGAGCAGGAGCACCTCGCCCACGCCGAGCGCGTCGGCCCGTACCTGACCCTGATGCGCGGCCTGGCCTTCGAGCAGGAGAACCTCCGCTGGGGCGAGCGCGCCCTGGACGTCCTGCGGCAACGCTCGGCCTCCGTGACCTGACCCGCGGGACCGTTCGGGACGGGACTCAGCGGCGCTCGCGGGTGGCGACGTCGGCGACGAGCCCGATCCCGATGCCGAGCAGCCAGATGTCCTTGGCCAGCGGCGTGCCGGCCTGGGTGGGACGCAGGCTCCCCGGCCGGCGCATCCCCGGAGTGCGCAGGTAGAGCCCCAGCAGCCCGGCCGAGAACGCCGCCAGGCCCGCCCCCGCCAGCGCCGTCGGCACGAGGGGCAGGAGCAGGGCGGTACCGAGCGCGATCTCTCCGCTCGACAGCAGCCGGGCGAACGTCTTCGGCGGCACCTTCTCCAGGACCGGGTACGTGCCGGCGGCCATGCCGTGCAGCTGGGTCGCCGTCTCCTCGCCGGCGCCCCGTTTCGACAGCCCGGATTCCACGATGACCGCTCCGGCCGCCAGCCGTGGCGCCATGTTCCTGAGTTCGCAGGCCAACCGCATGGCATCTCCCCCGATCTCATGCCGATCTTGCTGGCGGCCATACCCCCTGGTGCCGCGATTGAACGGCCGGCCGGCAGGTGCCGTCCGGTCAGGCCGCGGGGACGGTGAGGACCCCAGGGCGGTTCGGGTCGGTGTGGACGGTGACCGGGAGGGTCGCGCGGTTGCCCAGGTACGACAGGTCGCTGGCGGCGATCACTGCGCGCAGGCGATGGCCCGCCTCGAAGCGGTGCACGATCCCCGGCAGCTGGATCGTCAGCGGCTTGCGGACGTCGGCGACACGGACCGGGGAGGTCAGGCGGTGGACGAGTCTCGTGGTGCCGTCCGGGGCGACGTCGTAGAGCTTGGCGAACAGGACGAGGAGGCCGTCGACGCCCGCGCGCTGGGACCGTACGGCGGCGGGCGAGCTGAGGCGGACCGACATCGTCGGGGATCCGGCGACGTCGATGGGACGGGTGAGGGCGGGGCTCGTCCAGGCCGCGTAGCCGCCGGGCGCGTCGGCGGGCGGGACGTCGTCGAAGCTGTTCTGGAGCGCGGAGATCTCCGAGAAGGAGGTGGGCAGGGGGCCCAGCAGGTTCCGGTACGCGGCCTCGCCCTTCTTCACCGCGGTCTTGGAGAAGGTCAGCCGGTCGCGTCCGGACAGGTAGAGGCGTTGCGGGTGCGTGGGAGCGCTGCCGTACGCGGGAGCGGCGTCGCCCTCGTACGGGACCCAGGGCCGGAAGTAGGTGAACTTCGGCCCGGTGTCGGCCGGCCCGCCCTTGAGGTGGTGGTCGAACCAGGCGAGGACGCGCCGGCCGACGTAGTTCGTGTCGGGGGCGGTCAGGTCCAGATCGCCGGAGGCGCCGGGGCCGCTGTGCCCGCCCGAGTGCCAGATCATCTTCACCGGGGTGCCCTGCGCGGACAGTCCCCGGTAGGTCGCGGCCGCCTCCTGCAGGTTGAAGAGCGTGTCGGTCTGCCCCTGGACGAGCAGCACCGGCACCTTGATCCGCTTCATATAGGACGCCACCGAGGCCGAGTGCAGGTACGACAGGCTCTTGGGGCGCGGCACGCCGTACCAGAGGCTCTCGCCGACGGCCTGGCACAGCGCGGTCGGGAAGTTGGGGCAGCCGGACAGCCGGGAGGGATCGGTCTCGGCCTCGCTGACGCCGCGGACGGCGCCGAGCGCGAAGAAGCCGAGTCCCCAGATGAGCTTGGTGGCGCCGGGGTCGCCCGTACGGCCCCCGGACGGTGCCTGCTCGTTGTCGGGTGCCTGCTCGTTGTTCGGGGCCAGCGAGTAGCGGAGGTCGTTCCAGGTGTCGATCGGGACGAGCGTGTCGATGCGGCGGTCCACGGAGGCGGCGGCGAACTGCACGCCTCCCCCGTACGATCCGCCGACCATCCCGACCCGCGGGTCGCCGGGGGCGTCCAGCCGTACGAGGTCGGTCCGCGTGCCGTCCTCGGCCGCCTTCGTACCGGCCAGGAAGTCGACCAGCTGCCGGGCCGCGGCGCCGTCGTAGTCGGGATGGTCGAGCGTGATGCGGCATCCGCTGCCGCCCGCGCCCAGTCCCGAGTACGCCAGCACCACGTACCCGCGCTTCACGAACGCCTCGGCGAGTCCGGCCTGGTCGTCCTTGGAGCCGCCGAATCCGTTGGTGGTCATGATCGCCGGTGCCCGGTCGTTCCGGGAGGCCCCGGCGGGACGGTAGAGGTCGGCGGCTACGGTGCAGCGCTGGTCACGGTCGGGGCCGACCCGTACGTCGAACCGCAGCGTGCTCATGGAGGGGGCGGCCGAGGCGGGGATCGCGGTCAGTCCGAGGAACAGGGGCGGGATCGCCAGGACGGCGGAGGCGGGCAGGGCGCGGCGCAGGGGCATGAGCGGAATCTACCAAGTGGTAGGTTTTGCCGCCAGACCCTTCAGGCAAGGAGATACAGCGTGCAAGTCTCGTTCCCCGACGGCTTCCTCTGGGGTGCGGCCGGCAGTGCCCACCAGACCGAGGGCAACAACGTCGCCAGCGACTTCTGGGCCCTGGAGAACCGGCCCGGAGGCTTCCTGCCCGAGCGCAGCGGGGACGCGTGCGACGGCTACCACCGCTGGCGCGAGGACCTCGACATCGTGCGGGGGCTCGGGCTCGGCGCCTACCGCTTCAGCATCGAGTGGGCGCGCGTCGAGCCGGTGGAGGGGGCGATCTCCCTCGCCGCGCTGGCGCACTACCGAAGGCTGATCGAGGGCTGCCTCGAACGCGGCCTGGCCCCCGTGGTGACGCTGCATCACTTCACCAGCCCGCTGTGGTTCCAGAAGGCGGGCGGCTGGACGGCCCCCGAGGCGGTCGAACGGTTCCGCCGCTACGTGCGCGCGGTGCTGCCGATCCTGGACGGCGTCCCGTGCGTCTGCACCATCAACGAGCCCAACATGCTCGCGATGATGGCGAACATGGTGAAGCGGGAGAAGCGCGAGGAGAACGTCGCGGGCGCGATGCCGCCGCCGGACCAGGCGATGGCGGAGGCCCTCATGGCCGCGCACCGCGCGGCGCGCGAGGAGCTCGGCGGCGTCAAGTCGGGATGGACGGTCGCCAACCAGAACTTCCAGGCGGTCGACGGCGCGGACGCCGAGTGCGAGGCGTGGGCGTGGTCGCGCGAGGACCAGTTCCTGGACGTCGCCAAGGACGACGACTTCATCGGGGTGCAGGCCTACACCCGGGTGCTGATCGGCCCCGACGGCGCGCTCCCCGTCCCGGACGGCGCCCGCCGTACGATCACGGACTGGGAGTTCTATCCGGAGGCCCTCGGCAACGCCGTCCGGCACACCGCCGCCCGCATCCCGGGCGTACCGATCCTGGTGACCGAGAACGGCATCGCGACGTCCGACGACGACGAGCGCGTCGAGTACACCACCGGCGCGCTGGCGGGCCTGCACGCGGCGATGGCGGACGGGATCGACGTGCGGGGCTACATGCACTGGTCCCTGCTCGACAACTACGAGTGGGGTACGTACCGGCCGACGTTCGGGCTCGTGGCGGTGGACCGCCGGACGTTCGCCCGTACGGTCAAGCCGAGCGCCCGGTGGTACGGCGAGGTCGCCCGTACCGGCACGCTCGTCCGCTGAACGGTCCGGCCCGCCCGCGAGGATGCGCGAGCGGGCCGGAGACCGTCACGACTCCTGTACGGCGGCGACCAGCTCGTCCACGACATCGCCGGTCAGGCCGATCCCGAACGTACTGAACTTGGCCAGCGGGATCCCCCGGGCCAGTGCGAGCAGCGTCGAGGAGCCCTGGCCGGCACCGATCAGGCCGGAGCCGGTGCCCAGCCGCTCCTTCAGCACGCGGCCACCGACCGGGTGGTCCAGCCACTCGCCGAGCGTGGACATCCTGCCGAGCGCCGCGGTGTGCCCGTCGCCGGGCGTGGCCAGTTCGGCGCGCAGCCGGATGTCCCGGGAGGACGCCCCGACCTCGACCGTGAAGCGGCCCGGGTCGATCTTCCAGTCGCCGCGCGCCACCGACCACTGCGCGATGTCGCGTCCGGTGAGCGTGAAGCGGACCCGCGTGCCGGCGCCCGGCTCCAGCTCCACCTTGGCGAACCCGCGCAGCTCGTGCCGGGGCCGCGTCGGCAGGTCCTCGTCGAACGCCACGTACAGCTGGACGACCTCGTGCGCGGTGCGCTCGCCGACGTTGGTGACGGTGGCCTCGACGCTCCACTCGTTGGTGCCCGTCTCACGGGCGTCCAGGCCGGTGTACCGGAACCGGGTGTAGGACAGGCCGTGCCCGAAGGGATAGGCGACGTCGATCCCGAGGGTGTCGTGGTACCGGTAGCCGACGTAGCGGCCCTCACCGTACGAGACGTGCCCGTCCGCGCCCGGGAAGTGCAGGTGCGAGGAGACGTCGGCGAGGCGGTTCGGGATCGTCTCGGTGAGCCGGCCCGAGGGGCTGTACGCGCCCAGCAGCAGGTCGGCGATCGCCGAGCCGCCGGCCTGGCCGGGCAGCCAGCCCTCCAGGATCGCCGCCGCCGAGTCCTGCCATTCGGCGACCGACACGACCCCGCCGTTGGCCAGCACGACGACGATCTTCGAGCAGACCCAGCCGATCTGGCGCAGCAGGTCGGCCTGCACGGCGGGCAGGTCGAGGGTGGTGCGGTCGAATCCCTCCGACTCGGCGTCGTCGGGCAGGCCGAGGAAGACCAGCGCGACATCGGCCGCCCCGGCGGCGGCGGTCGCCTCCCGTTCGAGGTCGGCGTCCGCCGTACCGTCCAGGCGGTACCCGGCGGCGAACGTCAGCGTGGTGTCCTGGCCTGCCGCCGCGTTCAGGGCGTCCCAGGTGTTGTCGAGCCGGGTGGGGACGACATGGGAACTGCCGTGCCCCTGGTAGCGCGGGGTACGGGCCAGCTCGCCGATGACGGCCACGCGCTGCCGGGCCCCCGGGTCAAGGGGCAGGACGCCGCCCTCGTTCTTCAGCAGTACGGCCGAACCGCGAGCGGCTTCGCGGGCGAGGTCGTGGTGGGCGTCTACGTCCCAGTCCTCGAACCGCCCGGCCGTCCCGGCGCGTTCGGTGAGCGTGCGCAGCCGGCCGGCGGCGCGGGTGACGACCGCCTCGTCCAGGCGGCCCGCGCGGACGGCGTCCACGATCTCCTGGTCGGTCCCGGTCGGCGGCATCTCCAGGTCGAGCCCGGCCGCCAGCGAGGCCACCCGGTCGTTGACCGCTCCCCAGTCGGAGACCACCAGCCCGTCGAAGCCCCACTGCTCGCGCAGCACCTCGGTGAGCAGCCAGTGGCTCTCCCCCGCGTGCACACCGTTGATCTTGTTGTACGAGCACATGATCGTGTACGGCCGGGCCTCGCGCACGATGTGCTCGAAGGCCGGCAGGTAGATCTCGCGCAGCGTCCGCTCGTCGACGTCGGCGCTCACCCGCATCCGGTCGGTCTCCTGGTTGTTGACCGCGAAGTGCTTGACGCACGCGCCGATGCCGAGCGACTGGATCCCGGTGACGACGGCGGCGCCCATCACCCCGCTGAGGTGCGGGTCCTCGGAGAAGTACTCGAAGTTGCGGCCGCACAGCGGGGAGCGCTTGATGTTGACGCCGGGGCCGAGCACGACGTCGGCGCCGAGCGCGGACGCCTCGCGGGCCAGGGCCTCCCCCACCCGGCGGGCCAGCCCGGCGTCCCAGGACGAGCCGAGCGCGACGGCGGGCGGGAAGCAGGTCGCCGGGACGCTGTTGGTCAGCCCCAGCGCGTCGCCCGAGCCCTTGACCTGGCGGCGGATGCCGTGCGGGCCGTCGGCGAGGGTGAGCGAGCGTACGGTCCCGGGCACCGCCGTGGTGCGCCAGGTACCGCTCCCGGAGGTCAGCGAGGCCCTGTCTTCAAGGGACAGGTCCTCCAGGGACGGGTTCTCCTGGGACGGGACGTCCAGGTCGGCCGGGCGCGGGGGCTGTGTCATGCGGTACCTCGGTGGTCGGTGTCGCTGGACGGTGGGACTTCTTCTTCGGGGAGCCCGTGGTCGGGGAGCCCGTGCCGGTCGGTGTGCCGGGGCGATTCGCCCACGGTGACGCCGAGCCGGCGCAGGAAGGCCACGACGGAGGCGTGCATGTCGATGGCGTCGGGTTCCAGCAGCCACTGGGTCTGCAGCCCGTCCATCAGCCCCAGGAACTGCTGCGCGGCGATGACCGGGTCCTCCCGCAGCGGCGGGTCGGACCGGGCGAACAGTTCGGTGAACGCCCAGACCAGCCGTTCGCGCAGCAGCCGGTAGCGCTGGACGAAGTAGTCGTGCGCCGGATGCTCGGGGTCGGCCGCCTCGCCGGAGATCTTCACGTAGAGGGCGACCAGGCCGGGGGTCCGCATGTTCCGGGCGACGATGCCGGCGATGTCCGCGATCAGTTCCTCGGGACGGGAGTCCGCGCCGGGCGCGAACAGCAGCTTCGCGTCGATCCTGTCGCGGCGGCCGAGCACCTTGATCAGCAGGCTCTCCTTGCCGGGGAAGTGGTGCAGCAGCCCGGCATGGGTCAGGCCGGCGTGCGCGGCGATGTCGCGCAGCGACACCGCCTGGAACCCGGACGCCGAGAACAGCTCGGCCGCCGAGTCGAGGATGCGCGCGCGGGTGCGCTCGCCCTTCGACGGGCTGGACGGGCGCGACGGCCGGCGTGGGGCCTGGTCGGTCACAGGCGGACCTCTCTGTGATGGCGGGCGGTGGTGCCAGGCGACGCCGCCAGGCGATCACGCCAGGCGATCTTGGCAAAACCTACCACGTGGTTAGTTCTGCATGTATGCTCGCCCAAATCTTCCCGGACGGCTGCTGTGCTCTCAGTACGGAGTGGACTCGAATGCAGAAGAGAATCAAGGTCGCCGCGCTCGCCGCGGCCGGTGTGACCGCGGCCGCCACGCTCGCGGGGTGCGGTGGCGGAGCGGCGGACGGCGACGCGTCCACACTCAAGATCGCCACGCTGACCCTGCCGCAGAGCCTGGATCCGGCCGAGGCCGGCGGCAGCGCGCTGCCGTTCTTCCAGGCGGTCTACGACACGCTGCTCAAGCGCGCGCCGGACGGGACGTTCACCCCGATGCTCGCGACGAAGTGGACGTACAACGACGACCGCACCGAGCTGGCGCTCGAACTGCGCGGCGACGTGAAGTTCGACGACGGCACCCCCTTCGACGCGGCCGCGGTGAAGGCCAACATGGAGCGCTTCGCCAAGAAGGCCGGCTCCCAGGCCAAGACACTGAAGGACGTCAAGGCGATCGAGGTGACGGACAAGACCCACCTCACCCTGAAGCTGTCGCAGCCCAACCCCGCGATGCTGTTCTACCTCAGCGACGCGGCGGGCCTGATGGCCAACCCGGCGGCGTTCGCCAAGGGCGACGCCCTGAAGACCAAGCCCGACGGCACCGGACCCTACGAGCTGGACTCGAAGCAGTCGGCCATCGGCACCAAGTGGGTGTACGGGCGCGCGAAGGGCTACTGGGGTACCAAGCTCCCGTACGACAACGTCACGATCAGCTACTTCAACAACGAGACGGCGATCGTGAACGGCGTCAAGGCCGGGCAGATCAACGCCACCCTCCTGCAGGACGCCGGCCAGCAGGTCGCGATCGAGCCCGCCGCGAAGGTCCAGACGACCGAGCAGGAGTTCGACTTCCAGGGCATCCTGCTCTTCGACCGCGGCGGCGTGCGCACCCCCGCGCTGCGCGAGGCGAAGGTGCGGCAGGCGCTCAACCACGCGATCGACCGCAAGACGATGCTCGACAAGATCCGCCAGGGCCGCGGCGAGGTCACGAACCAGGTCTTCTCCCCGCAGTCCGCGGCGTACAAGAAGGAGCTCGACTCCTCCTACTCCTACGATCCCGCCAAGGCGCGCGACCTGCTGAAGCAGGCCGGGTACGGCAGCGGATTCACGCTCAAGCTGCCGCGCGTGGCGGCCATCGTCCCCGACGCGCTCGCCTCGTCGCTGCAGACCGACTTCGGCGCGGTCGGCATCAAGCTCGTCTGGGAGAACATCGACCGGGGCGACATCAAGCGCGTGTTCACCGAGCGCGCGTACTCGGCCATGGTGATGAACATGGGCCAGGCGTCCACCGACTGGGTGGCCGTCGAGGAGCTCGTGCTGCCCGGTGTGTTCAACATGTTCGGTACCACCGACGACACGGTGAAGGGGCTGCTGCCCAAGATCCAGGCCGCCTCGGCCGAGGACGCGAAGCCGCACCTGCAGGCGCTGAACGAGCACCTCGTCAAGGACGCCTGGTTCGTTCCGTTCTACCGGATCTCCTACCTGCACGTCTCGGACGGCACCGTGAAGATCGCCCCGCAGTCGGGGATGGCCGTCCCCTCCCTGTACAACTACGCCCCCGTCAAGTGACGCCGGCCGGCGGCGGACCGGCCCGGGCCGCCGCCGGCGCACCGGCACCCTCCGACAACAGATGCCGAGTCACATGCTGAACTTCGTTGTGCGCAGGATCGCGGCGGGCGTGCTGCTGCTGTTCGTGATCTCCTTCCTGTCCTACCTGCTGCTGTCGATCCCCGATCTGGACGTGGGCCGCGAACTGCTCGGCTCCAGCGCCGCCGCGGACCTCGTCGAGGCCAAGAACGCCGAACTGGGACTGGACCGCTCGGTCCTCGCCCAGTACGCCGACTGGCTGTCGCACGCCGTCCGGGGCGACTTCGGGGCCTCCTGGTTCACCGGCGAGAACGTGCTGCGGTCCATCGTCAACCGGCTGCCGGTCACGGTCAGCCTGATGGTCGGCGTCACGCTGGTCACCGCGGTGCTGTCGCTGCTGCTGGGCGTGTGGGCCGCCGTCCGCCGCGGCCCCGTCGACCGCCTCGTGCAGGTGCTGGGCGTGCTGGGGTACGCGCTGCCCGGCTTCCTGGTCGCGCTGATCATCGTCGTGGTGTTCGCCGTCCGGCTGGGCTGGTTCCCCGCCATCGGCTACATCGGCCTGGACCGGTCGCCGTCGGGCTGGCTGTCCACCATCACGCTGCCGATCGCCGCGCTGTCCATCGCCGCCGTCGCGGGCGTCTCCCAGCAGGTCCGCGGCTCGGTGATCGACGTGCTGCGGCAGGACTACGTCCGGACGCTGCGCAGCCGCGGGCTGCCGCCGTCCCGGATCCTGTTCCGGCACGTGATCCGCAACGCGGCGGCCCCGGCGCTGACGGTCCTCGGCATGCAGTTCGTCGGGCTGCTCGGCGGTGCCGTCCTGGTCGAGCAGATCTTCGGGCTGCCCGGCATCGGCGACATGACCGTCACCTACACCACCCGCGGCGACATCCCCGTGATCATGGCGCTGGTGATGGTCACCGCCGTCCTGGTGATCGTGGTCAACCTCATCGTGGACATCCTGATCGGCTGGCTCAACCCGAAGGCGAGGGTCGCGTGAGCGAGACCGTACCGCCGCCCGACGCGACGATCGCGGCGCCCGCCCGGCGGCCGGGCGTCGCCCGCCGGGTCCTGCGCAACCCGCTCGGGCTCATCTCCGCCGTGGTCCTGGCGCTCATCGTCCTGGCCGTGGTGCTGGCGCCCGTCCTCAGCCCGCAGGCACCGAACGCCGCCAACCTGCGCGACTCGTTCGGCGGCCCGGGACCTGGGCATCCGCTCGGGTTCGACTCCGCCGGCCGCGACCTGCTGTCGCGGCTGCTGCACGGCGGCCGCAACACGCTCGGCGGCGCGCTGATCGCGCTGGCGGTCGCGCTGGGCATCGGCGTACCCTCCGGGCTGCTGGCGGGCTACCGCGGCGGCCGGTTCGACGGCCTGTCGAGCTGGGTGGTCAACCTGGTCATGGCGCTGCCGGCCATGGTCGTGCTGCTGGCCTCGCGCGCCATCCTCGGCCCCACCGTGTGGGTGCTGATGGTCGTGCTCGGCGTGCTGGTCGCCCCGGCCTTCTTCCGGCTGGTCCGCGGCATCGTCGCCAACGTGCGCAACGAGCTGTACGTCGACGCCGCGCGGGTGTCGGGTCTGACCGACCGCAAGATCGTGGCGCGCCATGTGCTGATCGTGGTGCGCGCCCCGATCATCATCCAGGTCGCGCTCGTGGCCGGGCTCGCCATCGGGCTGCAGGCGGGCCTGGAGTTCCTCGGCATCGGCAGCGGCGACACCCCGACCTGGGGGGCGATGCTGAACGAGGCGTTCAAGAACATCCAGCGCGACCCGACGATGATCGTGTGGCCGGGGCTGGCGCTCGGCCTGACCAGCTCCTCCCTGGTGCTGCTCGCCGGGGCGCTGCGGGACGCGCTGGAGGAACGCGGGGCCCCGCCGTCCCGCCGCCGTCCCCGCCCGAAGGGTCCGGCCGTACCGGCGGGCGACGGCACCGGGCGCGCCGCGCTGCTGTCGGTACGCGGCCTCGCGGTCTCCTACGCCCTGGCGGACGGCACCGCCAAGGAGGTCGTGCACGGCGTCGACATCGACGTCTCCGAACGGGAGATCGTCGGGCTGGTCGGCGAGTCGGGGTCGGGCAAGACCCAGACGGCCTTCTCCATCCTCGGCATCCTCCCCGAAGGCGGCCACGTCAGCGCCGGCAGCGTCACGATCGAGGGCCGGGAGATCGTCGGCCTGCGCGAGCGCGAGCACCGGGCGCTGCGCGGGGACGTCGTCGCCTACATCCCGCAGGAGCCGATGAGCAACCTGGACCCGTCGTTCACCGTCGGCGACCATCTCGTGGAGCCGATGCGCTACAAGCTCGGCGTCTCCAAGACCGAGGCCCGGCGGCGCGCGCTCGACCTGCTGCGCATGGTGGAGATCGCCGACCCCGAGCGGACGTTCCGCTCGTACCCGCACGAGATCTCCGGCGGCATGGCGCAGCGCGTGCTCATCGCGGGCGCGATGTCGTGCGATCCCAAGCTCCTCATCGCCGACGAGCCGACCACGGCCCTGGACGTCATGGTCCAGGCGGAGGTGCTCGGCCTGCTGCGGCGGCTGCAGCGCGAGCACGGCCTCGGCGTCCTGCTGGTCACCCACAACCTCGGCGTCGTGGCGGACCTGTGCGACCGCGTGGCCGTGATGAAGGACGGCCGCATCGTCGAGACGGGAACGGCCGAGCAGGTCCTGCACGACCCGCAGGACCCGTACACCCGCAAGCTGCTCGGCGCGGTGCTGGACAACGCACCGGCCCGCCCGCCCTTGCGACCCGTGAAAGGACGGACCCCATGACCACGAGCGACGTGACCACGGGCGATGTGACGGCCGACGACGACCTGCTGGTGGTCGAGGACCTGCGGGTCTCCTTTCCCGGAAAGGGCTGGCGCGCTCCGAGCAACGACGTACTGGACGGGGTGTCGCTGACCATCCGTCCCGGTGAGACCCTGGGCATGGTCGGCGAATCGGGGTCGGGCAAGACCACGATCGGGCGGGCGATCCTGGGCCTCGTCCCGGTCCGGTCCGGCGCCATCACGTTCGCGGGCGAGCGCATCGAACGCGCTACCGCCAAGCGGCGCCGCGCGCTGAGCAAGGACATCCAGGTGGTGTTCCAGGATCCCCTCACCTCGCTGAACCCGTCGCTGACCATCGGCGACACGCTGTCGGAGCCGCTCCTGGCACAGGGGTACGGCCGGGGCGAGGCACGCGAGCGCGTGGGCGACCTGCTCGACCGGGTGCGGCTGCCGTCCGACGCCGCCGGCCGGCTGCCGCGCGAGTTCTCCGGCGGGCAGCGCCAGCGGGTGGCCATCGCGCGGGCGCTGGCGATCGGCCCGAAGCTGATCGTGTGCGACGAGCCCGTCTCGGCCCTCGACCTCACGACCCAGAAGACCGTGCTGGACCTGCTCCTGGAGATCCAGGAGCAGACCGGCGTGTCCTACCTGTTCGTCTCGCACGACCTCGCGGTGATCCGGTTCATGAGCCACCGGGTGGCGGTCATCCACCATGGCGAGATCGTCGAGACGGGCGGCGCCGACGAGGTGACGGCGAGCCCGCGGCACCCGTACACGCGCAGGCTCCTGCTGTCGGCACCCGTCGCCGACGTCGCCGAGCAGCGAGCCCGCCGAGAGGCCTTCGAGCGCGCCCGACCCCGTTGACTCGTGGCGTGTTCGCCCTTAGGTGGCCGTTCGAAAAGGCGAACACGCCACGAGTCAACCGAAGAGCTCGGTGGAACGGTAGTAGCCGTCCCAGCCGAGGCGGTCCCACCAAGCCTGGTGGCCTGACAGGCGGTCGCGGTAGTCGTCCCACTCGGTGGCCGACGGGGTCCACGCCTTCTCCGCGATGCCCGGCAGCCGGGGCAGCAGCAGGAACGCCAGGTCGTCGAAGTCCTTGATGGACTCGCCCCAGATCGCGGCCTCCACGCCGGCGAGCCGCGCCCCGGCGGGGATCTCGCCCAGCGTGTCCGGCCGCCAGTCGAACAGCTCGCGGCAGGTACGCACCGGGTACGAGTCGTGCCCCACCTCCGTCCGCCGGGTGGTCTGGCCGGGGAGCAGCGAGTCCTCGGCGTACCGGCGGTCCAGGTACAGGAAGCTGCTGGCCGAGGCGAGCACCGCCGCTCCCGCCTCGACGGCCGCCGGAACGTCGTGGGCCGACTGGGCGAAGGCGGCGGCCATGCTGTCGACGAGCGGGTGGTATTCGGCGGGGATCCGCTCCCGCGCGGCATCGGCATCGAACTCGTCACCGAAGCCGATCCACGCCTGCGCCACGTCCCGCGGCGCCAGCGCACCGGAACGGGACGCCTCCTGCCAGGCGACGACCTTCTTCCCCGTGCCCCGGGCGATCTCCAGCGCGCGTGCGACGAACATCGCGTACAGCTCGTCCGGCATCCCGAACGCCTCGTCCCCGCCCAGGTGCAGGTACGGCCCCGGGGTGAGCGCGACGAGCTCGTCGAGCACGTCCTGGACGAAGCGGAAGGTCACCTCGGCGCGCGGATCGAGGTAGGCCAGCAGCTTGTGCACGGGCGCGTCGGCGCCCTGCAGCTCCGGGTACGCGCGGACGGCCGACAGCACATGGCCGGGCATGTCCAGCTCGGGTACCACGGTGATGAAACGGGCCGCCGCGTACGCGACGAGCTCCCGGTAATCGTCCTGCGTGTAGTACGGGCGATCGCTTCCGGAGGTGAGAAGTGGCCAGGCGCCGATCTCGAGGCGCCACGCCTGGCTGTCGGTCAGATGCAGATGCAGGACGTTGAACTTGTAGAGGGCCAGGAGGTCGATGACCTTCTTGACCTGGTCGACGGTGAAGAACCGGCGCACCACGTCCAGGGACAGCCCGCGCCAGGCCATCGCCGGGCCGTCGGCGACCCGTACCGCAGGCGCGACCGACCCGCCCGCCGTGTCCTTCCGCAGGAGTTGCGCGAACGTGGTCGCGCCCCGGAACAGGCCCTCCGCCGAAGAGGCGGTCACGACGGCGCCCCGCTCCCCCACGGCCAGCTCGTAGCGTTCACGAACGCCGGCCTCGCCGGGCCGCCCGTCCAGCGGGTCGATCCCCTTGACGTCCACGAGGTCCGTCGGCTTCGACTCCGGCTCCAGCACCAGCCGGAGTTCGCCTTCGCCTCCGACCTGAAGGACCGGATCGACCCCGTGCAGCCGCTTCAGGAGGTCGATCACGACCTCGCCCAGGCCGCGCAGGTCATCGGAAGGCACCACCACGCGCGGCTCCGGACCGTACCGCAGCACGGCCCCTTCGAGCGGCGTCAGCTGTTGCGGGAGCGGAACAAGGGCGGCCGGCTCTTTCACTGCACCTCCGGGAGTGGAGCCCGTTCCGTCACGGGCCTTCTCGTTTTCTACCACATGGTAAGTAATCGTGCGGCGCGGCGGACCGGTCGGGACGAGTCAGGTCACCTCGAAGTCGGCCATCATCGCCATGTCCTCATGCTCGAGATTGTGGCAGTGCATCATGTAGCGGCCCTTGTACCCGGTGAAGCGGGCCAGAACGTCCACGACCTCGTACGGGCGGACGTCCACGGTGTCCTTCCAGCCCACGTCGGTCGGGGCGGGCGGCCTGCCGTTGCGTGCGAGCACCTGGAAATGGGCCAGATGGACATGCACGGGATGGTGGAAGTCACTGACGAACCGCCAGACCTCCATCGTCCCCAGCCGGGGTCCGGCCAGCGGCACTCCAGGCCGGAACGGCTTGCCGTCGATCGTCCACGCGGCCGTTCCGCCCTGGCCGCCGGTCCGCCGGAAGTCGAACGTCCGCGTGACCGTGGCCTTCGCGCGGTCGGCGGGTGCGGCACGGGAGAGCCGGACCGGGATCGCGCTGTCGTCGCGGGCCTTGCGGGCGACGCGGAATCGCATGACGTTGCGCGTGGAGCCCCTGCCCAGCTCGTTGGTGAGCGTGACCGCCGTGCCGACGGGATGGGCGGAGAAGTCCACGATCACGTCGAGGCGTTCGGCGGGGGCCAGCGTGATCGTGGCGTGCTCCAGCGGGCGGTCCAGCAGGCCCGCGTCGCTGCCGATCTGGACGAACCGGGCACCGTGCGAGAGGCGCAGGCGGTAGCGCCGGGCGTTGGAGGCGTTCAGGAACCGCAACCGGTAGCGGGTCGCGGAGACCTCCAGCTCCGGCCAGGGAGCGCCGTTGACCAGGATCACGTCGCCTTCGACACCCGCCATGTAGGCGCCGGTGACTCCGGGAACGCCCAGCAGCCTCGGGTCCACGGACGGGTAGCGGAACGCGCCGTCCTCGTCGAACGCCCGGTCGCAGATCATCAGCGGGAGATCGCGCTCGCCTCCGGGCAGCGGCAGGGCGTCCTCCTCCTCGTCGCGTACGAGCAGGAAGCCGGCCAGTCCGCGCCAGACCTGCGGACCGGTGAAGTCCATCCGGTGGTCGTGGTACCAGAGCGTGGCGGCCTGCTGGTCGAGGGGATACACGTAGTCCCGGACGGCCCGATGCAACCTCCACTGCGACGGGTCGACGGTCATCGTGTGGTGCTGGTGGTGGGAGTGGCCGCCCCCTGACGCGGGCCGGAAGTCCAGCCCGGACGGCACGATCAGGTCGGTGGGGTAGCCGTCGGACTCGGGCGGGGTGACGCCGCCGTGCAGGTGCGTGGACGTCGGCACCGGGAGCTCGTTGCGCACCCGCAGGGTGAGGCCCTTCCCGCGCCGGGCCTCGAACGTCGGTCCGGGAAAGGTCCCGCCGTAGCCCCAGACCTCGGTGGTGGTGCCGGGAACGATCTCGACGCGCGCCCGGCGCTGAACCACCTCGTACAGGCCCGCACGTCCTGGCCGGGCGACGGCGGGCACGGGGAACGGCACCCGGAACGGCTCGGGCAGCGGGAGGGAACTGGTCAGGAGCTCGCCCGCCGTCTCGCCGGTGAACCACCCGCGCCCGGCGAACCCGGCCGCGGCCGCCACCCCCGTACCGCCGAGCGCGCCGAGAAAGCGCCGCCGCGAGATCATGACTCCGCCCTGCCGGCCCGCGCCGCCTGAGAAGGAGTCCGCCAGGTCCACACCGTCAGCAGCGCCGAGACACCGAAGATCGCCATGCCGAGGGGGATGTGCGCCGCGATGACCCGGGACTGGCCCAATGCGACCTGCGCGGTCTCGGCGGCCACCAGCGCGCCGCTCGCCCAGGCGGGCCAGGACGGGCCGCGTCCCGGACGCCACAGCAGGACGGCCGCCACGCTCTGCACGTACAGCAGCGCGTGGGTGACGCCGGCGTTGTTGCGATGCCAGGCCAGCATGCCTACATCGCCGGTCACGAACATGCCGGCCAGTGCCGCCTGGAGGAGCACCCCTGCCAGGTGGCCCGTGGCCGACAGCCGCAGGGTCCATATGATCCCGTTCATGCCGGTCATCGTGCTGCGGCGACGGTGTCCCCGGCATCGGATGGGGGATGGCTTCCGGCCGTACTCCGGCGGATGTACGCGGCAGGGCCGGGGCCCGGCCGTACCGTGCGGGATGTACGCCGGATCTCCACCTCGCGCCCGACGCCAGGGCCGGTCCGCCGGCCGTACCGTGTTCGCGTGAAGATCAGAGGATCCGATGTGCTGATGGCGGCCGGCGTGCTGGCCGCGGTGGTCGCGGGTACGTACGCGCGGCTGTCCTACGCGGGTCCGGGCGAAGGGGAACTCGGCCCGCTCGGGCTGGGCCTGATCACGGTGTCCTGCCTGGCGCTCGCGTTCCGCCGGGCCGCCCCTGTGCTGGTGGGGGCGGTGACGACCGGGGCCGCCGTCGCGTACTACGCGGGCCACTACCCGGGGGTCTTCGCCGCCGCGCCCGCTCTCATGGCGATCTACACGACCGCGACGCTGGGACGCCGGAGAGCGGCCATCGCGCTGGCGGCCGCGTTCGCCGCCGTCGCGTACGGGTTGGTCGCGCTGTCGGCGACCAACCCGGCACCCGGTGACGGCATCAACATGCTCACCGGCTGGCTCGTCGCCATGGTCGTGCTCGGGGACGTGGTCAGGAACCGCCGCGCCTACCTGCGCGAGGTCGAGCGGCGCGCGGCCGAGGCCGAACGCACCAAGGAGGAGGCGGCGCTGCGCCGGGCCGGGGAGGAGCGGCTGTGGATCGCGCAGGAGCTGCACGACACCCTCACCCACACCATCTCGGTGATGAACGTCCAGTCCTCGGTCGCCCTCCAGCTCATCGACCACGATCCCGAGCGGGCGCGGCAGGCCATGGCCGTGGTCAAGGAGGCGGGCGGCGAGGCGATGCACGAGCTGCGCTCCACGCTGGGCGTCCTGCGTACCGACTCCGGCGGTCCCGGCGCCGGGCTCGCCCGGCTGCCCCGGCTGGTGGCCAGGACGGAGGGAGCCGGCCACCCCGTCGCCTCGGCCGTCGTCGGAGACCCGTACGAGCTGCCCGCCGACATCGACCGCGCGCTGTACCGGATCGTGCAGGAGGCGTTCACCAACGTGCTGCGCCATGCCGGGGCCGCGTCGATCGACCTGACCACCGAATACCATCCGGGCATGGTCGTCGTACGGGTCGAGGACGACGGGTCGGGCGGGGACGGTACCCGCCCGCCGCACGGGATGGGGCTGATCGGCATGCGCGAGCGCGCGGTCGCCGCCGGGGGCGCGCTGCACGCCGGTCCCCGGCCGGAGGGCGGCTTCGCCGTGCGCGCCGAACTGCCCGTGGCGGGCCGGGCGTGATCCGGGTGCTGCTGGCCGACGACCAGCCGCTGATCCGGGCCGGCTTCCGTGCGCTGCTGGACCTGGCCGGCGGCATCGAGGTGGTGGGCGAGGCCGCCAACGGCGTCGAGGCCGTCGAGATGTCGCGCGCCCTGCTGCCGGACGTGACGCTGCTGGACGTGCGGATGCCGCTGCTGGACGGGATCCAGGCGACCCGCCGGATCGGCGCCGATCCCGGACTGGCGGGCGTCCGGGTGGTGATCCTGACCAACTACGCGCTGGACGAGTACGTGTTCGCGGCGCTGCGCGCGGGGGCCGCGGGCTTCCTGCTCAAGGACATCGAGCCGGCCGACCTCGCCCAGTCCGTACGGGTCGCCGCGCGCGGGGACGCGCTGCTGTCGCCGTCGGTGACCCGGCGGCTGATCGAGGAGTACGTCTCGACCGTCCCCCGCCCGTCCGGCGGGCCCGGCCTGGACCGGCTGACCGCACGGGAGCGCGAGATCGTCGCCCTGGTCGCGGCCGGGATGTCCAACGAGGAGATCGCGGCGCGGCTGGTCATCAGCCACGCCACGGTCAAGACCCATGTCAGCCGGTCGATCACCAAGCTGGGCGCGCGCGACCGCGCCCAGCTGGTGGTCTTCGCCTACGAGTCCGGCCTGGTCACGCCGGGCGCCCCCGCCGGGGGCACGCCGGGCTGACCGCTGCTACTGGTGGGCGCCGCCGTCGACGCGGATCTCCGTGCCCGTGACGAACGCGCCGTCGTCGGAGGCGAGCATCGCCACGACGCCGGCGACGTTCTCGGGCTTGCCGTAGCCCTTGCCGATCGCGGGCGACATCTTGGCGAACAGGTTCCAGTCGACGTCCTCGGGCACGAGGCCGACGATGTTGCCGGTGATGCCGCTGCTGATGCCGCCGGGCACGATGGCGACGGCGCGCAGGCCCTGCTTGGCGTACTCCAGGGCGATGCTGTGCGTGAACGCCTGGATGCCGCCCTTGCTGGCGGAGTAGGCGGCCATGTAGGGGTGGGCGAACTGGGCCGAGGTGGAGCTGAAGTTCACCACCACTCCCTTGCCGGTCTCCAGCAGCGCGGGCAGCGCGGCACGGGTCATCAGGAAGGTCCCGGTGAGGTTGACCCCGATGACCTGGTTCCAGAGGTCGAGCGAGCACTCGTGGGTGTGCGCGCCGCGCAGCATTCCCGCCGCGTTGACCAGGACGTCGAGTCCGCCCAGACCTGCGATGGCCGCCGCGACGCCCTCCCCCACCGACGTCTCGTCGGCGATGTCCAGCGCCATCGTCGTCAGCCGCTTGTCCAGGCCGGCGGCGGCCGCCTGGGCGCGGGTCTCCGCCAGGCCGTCCTCGGCGATGTCGGCGGCCACGACCTGGGCCTCCTCGTCCAGCAGGCGCAGGACGATCGCCTGACCGATACCGGAGGCGCTGCCGGTGACCAGTACGCGCCGATTCGTAAAACGCTTCATCCGCGACACCTTTCCACAGACCGGCAGGAGCCCGGCCCCCGTGTTTCGGTCACCGGGAACCGGGCTCCTTCAGGGATGAACGGCGCCTGAACGGGTCAGTCCGCGACGAGGCGGGCCTGCCGTCCTTCGCGCTCGCGCTGCCGCCTGACCACGTACCGGCCCGGCGTGCAGCCGCTCGCCCCGTGCTCGGGATGCAGCAGGTAGGCGGGGGCCGAGGTCTCGAAGGCGCCGATCGCCAGGTGGTCGAGGTCGCCCAGGCTCGTCGTCCAGCGGCAGGTGTCCGGGTCGGCGACCAGCGTGTGCGGGTTGCCCCCCGATCCGCCCCGCAGCAGCACGATGCCTTCGGGCGGTACGTCGGTCCATGTGGCGTCGGACCGGAACGTGATGGCGGTCTCGATCATGGAGAACGGGACGACGATGAGGTCGCCCTGGGCCTGGAGCCCGTCGACGACGGGGATGCTCAGCGAATGGTCGAGGTGGTCGAGCACGTCCATGCGGGTCTGCCAGACGAGCGTCGCGAGGGTCACGTCACTGCTCATGGGGATCACCTTCAGGTTCGTCGGGCGAGCTGGGAGTACTGCGCGGCGGACAGGCCGTAGGTCCATCCGGCGGCGGCGACCGGGTCGTCGAGGTGGCCCGGTACGGTCAGCCCGTACCGGCGGCGGTGCCCGTCGCGTTCGACGGACCCGTTCACCGCGAGCAGCACCCGCGTCTCGCGGCGCATGTCGTACAGCCGCAGTTCCGAGCCGGGGTTGCCGGGATCGGGCGCGGAGCCGATCAGCCGCAGCCCGGCCTGATCGATGTAGTCCGCCCAGCCGATCCGCTCGATCGCGCACCGCCGGATCTCGACGTTGGGTTCGCGCGCGATCCGCCAGACCGCCGGATCGGTGAGGACCCACCCGGGCACCATCGCCCCATGCCAGGCGTGCACGTCCGCGCCGTCCCGGAACCGCATCGCGGGGCCGTCCGCGGAGTGCAGCCGTACCTGGCCGTCACTGCCCCACACCTCGGTGTGCACGGAGACGGGCCGCTCGGAGACGACGCAGAAATCCTCGCGGGGCCACCACCAGCGGCAGGACCGCGCCACCTCGGCCCACAGGTCCAGCCGACGGGTCTGCTCGGGAGTGAAGACCACACCCGCCACCCTGCGCAGGGCGTCGTTGTGGGCGACCCAGGAGACGCACTGCGCCGCGTACCAGCTGTGCGGCATCTGCCGCGGTGTGTCGTGGGCCGTTCGGAGTGCCATCGCCAGCGTGCTGTCGCACGAGGTCGACAGCGACGAGCGGACCATCAGGCGGAGTTGCCGGTCCATTCCCTTCTGGACCCATCTGACCTGCTGGTCGAGCTCTCGGTCGAACTCCCTCATCAGCGCGCCGAACCGGCGCGGCAGCGGCCATTCGGTCATGCGATCGACGGATTCCGACGGCCGGAGCCGTACCGCGGGTGGAACGGTCTCCATCGCGGCCACGGGCGACGGCACCCAGTGGAAACGCGGCGGATCGAGCCCGAGCAGGCCGTAGATCCCGGAGATGGCGGCCTCTGCGGCCGGACGGTCGGCGGGCAGCGTCGAGAGCGCTCGGCCCAGCCATTCTTCTCGGATGTCGGCAGCTTCGCGCTGCAGCGTCATGCTCACCGGACGAGGGCGGCGACGCCCCTTTCAAGGTTCATGCCGGGATGGTGACAGATCATCCCCACGGCTGTCCAGCACTTTCGATCTTCGTCCGCGGGTTCGGCGGGGCGGCGGGAGATACGCGAACGCGACCGGGACGTCATCGGGCGGAACGCACAATGCGAGGCGCCCGCGTACGGGACATGCGGGCCCGGGACTGGAGGCGCTGCGGTGTCACGGTCGTGGACGTCGACGACGTCGCGCGCAGGAAGGACGGGCGGGCGGCGGCACTGGCGCGGCGGACGAGACGATCGGCGCGGTGCTCGACCGGGTTCCCGCCGACGCGACCGTGCTGGTCGTGGGCGTGGCCGACGCGGGGCACCCGGGGCTGCGGGTCACGATCGACAGCGGCCCCTCGGCACGGCCGGGCTACCTCACCGTGTCCTCGACGCGGAGGACGGGCCTGCTCGCCCTGACCGACGTGACGCCCACCGTGCTGCGGCTGGCCGGCGTACCGGTGCCCGGGGAGCTCACCGGCGCGTCCTGGACCCGGCGGGAACGGAGCGAGCCGTCCATCCAGCGGCTCAGGGAACGGGACCTGGCCGCCCGGGCTACCCGGTCGATGGTGGCACCGTTCAACATCGCGCTCGTCGGCGGGCAGTTGGCCGTGTACGGGCTGGCGGCGCTGGCCTGGCGGCGTGCCGCGCGGCGGACGGCGCTGACCGTCACCCACCATGTGGCGCTGCTCGCCGCGGCCGCACCCGCCGCGACGTACCTGGCCAATCTCCTGCCCTGGTGGCGGGCGGAGCATCCGGCGGCGGGGCTGGCGGCCGCGGTGCTCGCGGCCGGTGCCGCCGTGGTGGCGGTGGCGCTGGCCGGGCCGTGGCGGCGGCATCCGTTCGGGCCGGTCACGGTGGTGGCCGCGGTGACCTGCGTGACGCTGGCCGCCGACGCGGTCGCCGGGTCGCCGCTGCAGGCCGACAGCCTCAACGGCAACTTCTCGCTGGCCGCCGGCAGGTTCTACGGCTTCGGCAACCTGACGTTCGCGCTGTTCGCCACGGCGGCGCTGATCTGCGCTGCGGGGCTCGCCGGTCCGGCGGTCGCCGCCGGGCACCGGCGCCGCGCGGTGGCGCTGACCGTCCTGATCGGTGGCGCCGCGATCCTGGTGGACGGCTGGCCGGGGTGGGGCAGCGACTTCGGCGGGGTGCTCGCGCTGACGCCCGGCGTGGTGCTGCTGGCGCTGTGGGCGGCGGGCCGCAGGATCTCCGCCCGCCCGCTGCTCGTGGCCGGTGGCGCGGGCGCCTTGCTCGTGGCCGGGCTGTCGTATCTCGACTCGCTGCGGCCCCGGAACGCCGCTCGCATCTCGGCGACTTCTGGCGGCGCGCGCTCGACGGCGAGGCCTGGCCGGTCCTGGAACGCAAGGCGGACTCGATGCTCAACTCGCTCGGCAGCGTCTGGCTCACGCTGCCCGCCGCGTTCGTCCTGATCCTGCTCGTGGCTCTGCTGCTGCGCCGGGACGGTGTGCTCGGCCGCGTCTTCCGGGACACGCCCGCGCTTCGTACGGCGCTGCTGGCCGTCCTCGTCACGACCGGGGTGGGCTTCGCGGTGAACGACTCCGGCATCGCCATCCCGGCGCTGGCGGCCCTGATCGCCGCACCACTCACGCTGGCGACGGCCATGGCGTCGACTCTGACCGCCCCGCGCCCAGATGGGAACGGGGCGGTCGCGCCTATGCCGTCATCCCGTTGAGGAGCGGGACGAGCTGCTCCTCCTCGTAGTCGAGGTGGGCTTCCAGCTCGGTGGTGAGCCGTTCCACCTCGGCGAGGAGGGTGGCACGGTCGGGGTTCTCCAGGGCGAGCAGGGCTTGCAGCTCGTCCAGGAGGCGCTTGACCGTGTGGTGCTCCTCGCGCATCCGTGCCAGGGCCGGAGCCAGTTCGGGATGCGCCTGGTCGAGGTACCGGAACAGCCCGTTGTCCTCCATCAGGTGGTGATGGCCGAGCCCCTCGCACAGGGTCAGGCAGTTGACGCGCAGCTGGGCGCCGAGGACGGCCCCCGAGGCGGCGACCTCCTTGCGGATCAGCTCCAGCTCCCGGCGGAACGCGCCGTGCACCGCGATCAGCGAGTCGCCCGGCGGGCCCGCGGGAGGGCCGCCGTCGATGGCCTTGAGGGCGATCACGGGCAGGATCCGGGCCGTCTCGTCCTGGTAGGCCTGCCAGCCGGGATCGGCCTCGACCGCGCGGGCGAAGATCGCGTCGCGCTCGGCGCCTTCCAGGACGACGGCGTCCGCCTCGTAGGTGAAGACGCCGTCCTCGACCTTGACCCGGGGCTCGGCCACCAGGTTGTGGTACCAGGCCGGGTGCTTGGGCGCACCGGCGGCCGAGGCGATGACGATGGAACGGTCACCGCCGTCGGGAAGGTAGCCGAGCGGTGTCGTGTGCGGCTTGCCGGACCGTGCCCCGGTCGTGGTGAGCAGGAGCAGCCGGCCCCCCTCGAAGGGGCCGCCGACCCGGCCGCCGTTGGCGCGGAACTCGTCGATGATCTGCTGGTTGAAGTCGATGGGCATGCTCTGCTTTCTTCTCCGATCGGCCGTAGTGAGGGACGGAACGTCACGCGGAGAAGAAAGCGGCGGGCCTCTGGCCCGCCAGGTGGTCACGCAGAGGCCGGGTGCCCCACTCGCTCTTGGCCCAAGGCCGACCCGGCAGTCACGTCCCGGACTCTAGCGGCACCCGTTTCCGGTCGCAACGCCATATCCCGGCCACCGATCGCGGGCACGCATCGTCGTCTTTCGGGGGCACGGCGCGACCGGCCGAATTAGGCTGGCGCGATAAGGAAGAGCAACCGACCCGTGGACGGGCCGACCTTGGACGTGCGGCACCACCTCCCGACGGCACTGGCGGTCGCGACGGCCCTCGCCATCGCCGTGTTCGACCATGCCACCGGCCTCGGCCGGTCGATCCTGCCGCTGTACGTGCTGATCCCGGTGATCGGCGCGGCCGGGCCCGCCGACCCGCGCCGGCCGCTCTGGGCCGGCGGCCTCACGCTGCTGATCGGCGAGGTCTTCGGGCATGCCAACTGGTCGATCCGGCCGTTCAGCATGGGCGCGATGATCGCCGGAGTGGTGGCGATGTCGGTGATCACGTCGCTGGCGGTCCGGCTGCTGGCCCGCCAGCGCGGCCGGCTGCGCGACCTGGACGAGACGTCCCAGACGGTGCGCGGCATCGTGCAGCCGCCGGTGCCGCCGACGGTCGGCTCGCTGCGCACCGAGGTCCGCTACCTGACGCCGCCCTCGGACCGGCACATCGGCGGCGACGTCTGCTCGGTCAGCGACACCCCGTTCGGCGTGCGGCTGCTGCTGGGCGACGTCGCCGGCCGCGGCGTGTCCACGCTGCACTCGGCGGCCGAGCTCTCCTACACGTTCCGCGATCTGGCCTGGACCGAGGAGCACCTCTCGCTGGTGGCGGCGCACCTGCACAGCACGGTGCTGCGGCGGGGCGGCAAGGAGGAGTTCGCCACCGCGCTGCTCGCCCAGGCCCGCGGGCCCGCCGTCGAGCTGCTCGCCTGCGGGCATCCGCCCCCGCTGCTGCTCAACGGGTCGGGCGTCAGCGAATGCGTCCCGGCCGGCCCGCGCCCGCCGCTGGGCGTGCTGCATCTCGGGGAGTCCCCCAACGGACTCGACACCGTACGGCTGGACCCGGGCGACCGCCTGCTGTTCTACACCAACGGCGTCACCGGGGCCCTGAACGAGCGGGGCGAGCCGTACCCGCTCGCCGAACGCGCCGCCCGGCTGGAGACCGAGGACCCCGCCGGCTTCCTCGACGCCCTGCAGGCCGATCTGCTCGCCCACGTGGCCGGCGGGCTCGGCGACGACGCCGTGCTGCTGCTCGTCCAGCCGGCGATCGCGGCGGCGCCCACCCAGGCCGCCGAGCCCGACGGCGGCGGCGCCGCGGTCCCGCCGGAGCCGCTCGGGTCCGGCACCCGGCACCGGCGGCCGGGCCTGGGCGTGACGGTCCGGCTCCGCCGCCAGCGCGGCTCGCGGATCGCAGGCAAGGCCTGACCGCCTCGGCGCGGAGAGGGCCGGAGAGCCGTCGTTCGCGGGTACGGCGCCGCCTACACGGGCTACGGGCTCACTTCGTCCGGCGCAGGCTGCGCACGAAACGCCAGAGCGCGGACCGGGAAGGTTCCGTCCCCGGCTTCCGCGCGGGATCGCCCTGTGCCGCCGCCGGCCCGCCACCCGGTGCCCCGGCCGTTCCGGCGGCGGGACGGGACGGACCGGCCACCTCGAACCGGACCGGCAGCGACCGCAGCCCCCGCATCAGCGGCGACGAGCGCCACGGCAGCTGGTCGGCCGGCAGGGTCAGCGACAGGGCGCCGAACCGCTCGAACAGCCGGCTGATCGCGATCGTGACGATGATGGTGGCCAGCTCGCGGCCCAGGCAGTCGTGCGGTCCGGCGCCCCAGGCCAGATGCGCGCGGGAGCTGAACATCGCGTCGGCGCCGTGGCCGTCGGCGAACACCGGGTCGGCGTGCGCCGCCGCGACCGACAGCATCACCGGCTCGCCGGCCGCGATCGTGACCTCGCCCAGCCGGACGTCGACCGACGGGCAGCGGAAGGTGAGATTGGCCATCGGCGGGTTCACCATCGCGACCCGGTTCACCGTCTCCCTGATCATCCCGACCGACAGGCTGGCCCGGACCTCGGGATTGGCGTTGATCACCTCGGCCACGGTGTTGCCGATCAGCACGCCGGTGTAGTCGCCGGTGACCCCGACCATCATCATCAGCTCGCGGGACATCTCGTCGACGGTCAGGCCCGGATGGGCGGCCAGCATGTACGAGGGCAGGTCCTCCCCGGGCATGGCCATCTTGGTGGCGGCCAGGTCGGCCAGCGCGGCCAGCAGCCGGTCGAGCGCGACGGCGGCGTCCGGACCGGCGTCCAGGACCCGCCACATGTCCATCAGGATCTCGTCGCCGCCGTCGCTCTGGACGCCGAGCAGCTCACCGACGACCATCAGCGGCAGCGGCCTGGCGTACTGCGCGGACAGGTCGGCCCAGCCGGTGGGCCCGCCCTCGGACATGACGTC
The DNA here is from genome assembly GCF_044326315.1 of Actinomadura sp. 9N407. Classification (NCBI taxonomy): domain Bacteria; kingdom Bacillati; phylum Actinomycetota; class Actinomycetes; order Streptosporangiales; family Thermomonosporaceae; genus Actinomadura; species Actinomadura sp. 9N407. The sequence goes on from NZ_JBIRAW010000011.1 coordinate 155,454, forward strand.
GATCAGCTCGTCGGCGTACCGGGTGATGATCGCCCGCAGCCGGCGGCCCTGCGGATGCGCCGCGTCCTGGTACGGCTTGAGGGCCGCGTGGTACGCGCCGCGCAGGTCGCGGAGCCGGTCGCCCTCCTGGAACACGATGTGGTTGACCGCGTGCGCCGGGCGCAGGGGCCAGTCCTCGGGGACGCGGCCGTCGTTCCAGGCCCGCCAGTCCGTGAGGCGCTTGCTCCAGATGCCCCGCTGGTTGCGCAGCACCTCCAGCACCTGGGGATAGCCGAGGACCAGCCAGAACGGCACGCCGAGGATGTCGACCGGGGCGACCGGCCCGTGCTTGGCGCGGAGCCGCTCGTAGACCAGGGACGGGCGGGAGTCGTAGTCCCTCGTGATCAGCGGCTCGGCGTTCATCGACTCCAGCGATCCGCCGGAGAAGGCGGGGCCACCGGAGCCCTGACCCGCGTTCCTGCCCGTGGTCCTGCCCGTGGTCCGGTAAGAGTCCATGAGTTCCCCCTCGCTCGACCAGGACGGTCGCCCTCACCGGGATCGGTCGCGACGGCACGCGACCACCCGAGCGGCCGTTTCCAGGAATGGGCGATCACTCTAGCGAGGATGGAACGGGCATAAAAGAGATAGCGGATAGGCCTCAATGGGATGGTCCTGCCCGGAGTGCGGGCATCCGTCCGCACCCTGGTCCACCTGGGGCTTTCCCCTCCGACAAATCCCCTCATTATGCACAAATCGCACATATTTCAACACACCGGATCGCGCCGGCGATGGCGTCGCCGAATGGCGGCCGGCATCCCTTATCCGTGCTCGAGCCCGGCCAGGATCCGGCGGATCGCCCCGGGCGTCGCCGCGGGCGGCCCGGCCTCGATCGCCAGCCGGTTGAGGACCTGGAGGTAGTGGTTGACGTCCTGCGGCCGGTCCGGATATAGCGCGTACGTGGACTGCTCCAGGTACACCAGGTCCGGGACCTCGTCCTCAGCGAAGCGCAGCAGGCTGACGGGGCCGTCGCCGGCGAGCTGCCCGCCGGGGGCCGAGGGCATCACCTGGATCGTGATGTGCGGCCGCGCCCACAGCTCCACGAGCCGTTCGAGCTGGGCCCGGGTCACGCGCGCGTTCCCGATGCCCGCCCGTAGCGCCCGCTCCTCGATCACGGCCCACAGCCGGGGCGGATCGGGGCGGCGCAGGATCTCCTGGCGGCGCATCCGCAGGTCGACGCGGTGCTCGTGGAGCGCCGGCGGGTCGCCTGGATGGCGGGCCCGCAGGTCATGGCGCGCGTACTCCTCGGTCTGCAGCAGGGCCGGTACGGCATGGGGCTCGTAGAGGCGGATCAGGCCGGCGGCCGGCTCCCGGCCGAGGTAGGTCTCGAACCACTCGGGCACGACCTCGCGGCCACCGGACCACCAGGCCACGCCGTTTCCCGACCGGGTCCCGGTCCCGGGCTCGGGCTCGGGCTCGGGCTCGGGGACCGAGGGGCCGGTCCCGTCGATCGCCTCGTAGCGGCGGCGCCAGGCCTCCAGCGGGCCGAGCCGGCCGGGGTCCATCCCGCCCTGCTCGGCGATCAGCCGCAGCACGGCCCAGTACGAGGCCACCCACTCCCACTTGGGGCGGTCGCGCCGGACCCCGGTGAGGATGTCGTTGGCGGTCGACTTGGCGAGCGTGATCACGCGTACCCCGCAGACGCTCGCGCCCTGGTTCTCCAGCCGCCGCGAGAGGCTCTCCAGCCGCCCGTAGCTGGGCGGGCCGGCCGCCTTCCGGATCCGGTTCAGATCCTCGATGAAGGCATCCAGGCTCCGCGCGCGCACGTCCTCGGACATCACTGTCCCCGCCCGATCTTCAGGTGTCTCCCGCTCCCTCGACAGCGCAATGGTCCCATCATCGGCCGTCGCGGGGCCCCGTCACATGACACATTCGCCGGATCATCGCGGTTCCGGTCGGCCACCATCGTGTTTTCGTACGCGCCGTACCGGGATCTCCGGACACGACCGGACGGCAGCCGGACGCGCGGCCCGTTCCATCCGGTCGCGTCCGGAGTCGCCGATGGCCCGCGACGGCGTCACTCCCCGTGGCCATGGTGGGACCCGACGCCCCGCACACGGGGGGCGCACCGTTCACGGGAAAGGGCTCTCCATCATGGTGCAGGACCAGCCTTTCTATTCCGTCCAGCGGTTCGCGGCCGAGGACGGTGACGGCGGCTGCTCCCCCGCCGACTCGGCCATCATGGCGCTCACCCTGTTCACCGTCTGGTCCGCCCGTACGGGCCGGGTGCTGCCGCCCGTCCCGATCGCGGAGCTCACCGCCCAGCAGCTCGAGGACTTCTGGGCCGACGACCGAACGCAGGGCTGACCCTGCGCGGGGCCGGCGTACGGCACGGCGCCCACCGGATCGTGAGGGAACGTGTTCTGAGCATGATCCCGATCTGGTGGGCGCCGTGGTCGGTGGGGCGTCAGGCGCCCTTGGCGTCCGCAGTCACATCGAGATCGCAGCAAGCGCCGGCGCGTTCGGTTCGCGGCATGGGTGACATCGCCCGTCCCTGGGCGGCTCGGCCGAGATCCGTTGACACCGGCCGCGGCCGGCTCCAGCCTGTGTTGAGCTTTCACCGGGTCATATCAGCGTCGAGTGACCGCCACCACCGCCGCGCCCGGGCACTCGCCGGCGCGGTACGGGCCCCCTCACGGGGCCCGGTCAGGAGGAGACGTGTCCGAGAAGATCCTGTCCCAGAGGACCGTGCTGTTCCTCGCCACCGTCATCATGCTCACGGTCGCCGCGGGGATCGTCGCCGCGGCGACGGTCGGGGCGCCCCGCTCGGTGACCACCGACGGGGTCACGTCCGGCGGCGTGGGGAACGATCAGCTCCGGCGGCCGACGCCCGCCAGCGTGTAGGTGCGCTCGGGGAAGGCGATCTCCTCGCCACCGGGTTCGGGGCGCCACTGCGAGGTGTAGGTCAGTCCCGGCTCCACCAGCTCGAACGCCTCGACGATGCGCTCGATCTCGTCCCGGCCGCGGCCCCAGAAGAACCCGCTGGTCGGCTGGAAGACCCGGCCCACGTCGCCGCCCGCGTCGGGCCGGGGCTCCTGGGTGATGTGGGTGAAGACCAGATGGCCGCCCGGCGGCAGCAGCGCGTGCAGCCGGCCCACGACGCCGGCGGCCTCGTCGGTGTCCTCGACGAAGTGCAGTACCCGGTCCAGGATGAACGCGACCGGCCGGTCGAAGTCGATCAGGCGCCGGACCTGCGGGTCGTCGGCGACGGTCTCCGGCCGCCGCAGGTCGGCCCGGGTCACCAGCGTGCTGCCGGACGAGCCGGTCAGCAGCGCCCTGGCATGGCTGAGGACGACCGGGTCGCTGTCGGCGAACACCACCCGCGCGTCCGGGGCCAGCTCGGTCGCGACCTCGTGCACGTTGCCGCGGGCGGGCAGCTTGGTGCCGATGTCGATGAACTGGCGGACGCCCTCCTTGACGAGGAACCGCACGGCCCGGGCGATGAACAGGTGGTTCTGCCGGGCGGCCATCCGGGACTCCGGGATGATCTTCAGCAGCTGCTCGGCCACCTTGCGGTCGGCGTCGTAGTTGTCCTTGCCGCCGAGCAGGTAGTCATAGATCCGCGCCGTGTTGGGAGTCGTGAGATCCGCGCCCGTCGGCGCCCACTCCTCGGCGGCCATGACACCTCCATGCTCGTCCAGGCTCGGCTCGCAAGGCACGATCGTGTCACGACCCTAACGCCTCGGGACGGAGCGGAAGCGGACGGCGCACCATGATCAAGCGGGAAATGTCCTGACGCCTTCCGGCCATTCCGGCATGGCACCGTTCCCGACCAGGAGTTCGGTCAGCCTTCGAGGCCGGTCGCGTCGTGCGGTGCGCCGACCGGTTTCGATTCCGGCGACCCCCGCTGGCGCAGGTAGATGGAGAAGGCCGCCATCGAGGCGACCGCCAGGAACTCCGACTGCCAGTTCTGCAGCGTACGGCTCCAGAATTCGGCCGAGCCGGCGTACCCGATCCACGGCACGGTGTCCTGGAACTGGGCCAGCTGGTCGGAGTTGTACGACACCCACCCGGTCAGCGACTGTACCAGCCACGACAGCAGGAAGATCAGGCCCATCACCAGCCCGAGCGAGCGGGAGAACAGCAGCCCCCGGATCCCGCCGGCGCGCGCCCACGCCGGGGAGGACCCGTCGGCGTACTCGCCGGTGCGCTGCTCCTTGTCCGACTCCGGCCCCGACCTCGGCGGCGCCTTGGACTCGGTCGAGCCGCGCTGGATCAGCCACACGGTGACGAAGATGTAGAGGAAGAACTGCAGGTACTCCGACTGCCAGTTCTCGGTGACGTCCACCGCGAACTCCGAGCCGGTGAGGTAGTGCCCGAGCCCCACCTCCGGAGCGCCCCGCGCGATCTGCTGCTCGTTGTAGACGGCCAGCCCCGCGAACGCCTGCCCGACGAGCGCGAGGACCAGCGCCCCGAGGAAGAACAGCGTCAGCCCGTTGTCCCGCACAAAGCGCCTCATCGCGCCTCCTCGTCCTCGGTCCGGCGGGCCCGGGTCAGCGGGCCCGGGTCAGCGGGCCCGGGTCAGCGGGCTCGGGTCAGCGGGCTCGGGTCAGCGGTGCAGGAAGCCGATGACGGTGAAGTAGGCCAGCCCTCCGAAGATGATCAGCAGGATCGTGGTGAACATCGTCCTCATCCGGGCACGCCTCCTCGGCTACGCCTGCACCTCTACGCCTGCACTTCGCAGTCATACGGCCGCTCGCCCTGCGCGCGGCAGCCGGCCGCGCTGATCCGCCAGCCCTCCCCCCAGCGGGTGAGGAACACCGTGTCGGTACCGGCGCTGGCACGGGCCTGGTCGGACCACACCTCCACCTCGGCGACCGGTCCGCCCTCCAGGCCGAGCCCGAGGATCTCCTGGGCGCACTGCGAGCCGCCCGTCTCCAGCGCGCTCGCGGCCCGAGGCAGGAGGTGCTCGCACGCCGCCCGGCCGTCACCGTTCCGTACGGCCTGATACAGCCCGCTGACCGCCGCCTGCACGCCGTCCTCGTCCGCGGCGGCACATCCACTGCACGCCGCCCCCAGCAGGACGGCGCCGAACAGCACCCGTCCCGCCGGAATCCGCACCCCCCAACGAAGCATGCACCCGCCTTACCCACGCGACGCCACGCGGAACATGGCACCTATCCATAACCGCACATGACCGACACCGGACCTTGCCTGTTCCCCACCGGAACGTTCCCTTGTGCAATGTGCCGACAATGTCGCCGCCGTCATCGGCATCGCGGGAGAGAAAAGCGCTCGGCAACGTGCCGCATCCGTGAAAAGGTGTGGCCATCTCAGGCCAAATCTCGGGCACGAGATCGATATGTCTTTCATGGCCGCCGGCCGGGCGGCGCGCCCGCATTCCGCCGCGCCGCCATTGACGGTCATCCCCATCGGACCCGTACGAGAGGATGTGCGCATGGGACAGGTCACCGCTACCGCAGAGAAGACCGTCGGCGCCGGACCCGAGCGGGTGCTCGCCGCGCTCGCCGACTACAGCAGCACCCGCTCGCGGGTGCTGACCGAGCATTTCAGCGAGTACGAGGTACGCGAGGGCGGCCAGGGCGAGGGCACGACGGTGCACTGGAAGCTGGCGGCGACCAGCAAGCGGGTCCGCGACTGCCTGGTGTCGGTGTCGGTTCCGGACGCGAGCACGCTGGTGGAGCGGGACGCCAACTCCTCGATGGTCACCACCTGGACGGTCTCCCCCGCGGGCGAGGGCGCGCGGATCCGGGTCAGCACGACCTGGGACGGCGCGGGCGGTGTCGGCGGGTTCTTCGAGCGGACGTTCGCGCCGCGCGGGCTCCAGCGGATCTACGACGCGCAGCTGGCCAAGCTCGAAGCCGAACTGACCAGGTGAGCACCCCGGCGCCGCGGGCCGACGGCTACCGGCGGCGGACGGCCCGGGTCCTGCTGCTGGACGGCGCCGATCGCGTGCTGCTGTTCAAGTTCATGGACTTCCAGGGCTCGGGGTTCTGCTGGATCACTCCGGGCGGCGGTGTCGAGGACGGCGAGGAGCTGTCCGACGCCGCGGCCAGGGAGCTGCGCGAGGAGACGGGCCTGGTGGTCGGGCCGGGCGAGCTCGGGCCGCCGGTCGCCATGACCCACGGCTACGCGGACCGCCCGTGGGCGAGCGGCGAGTTCCGCGACGACTTCTTCCACGTCCGCACGCGGGCGCACGAGGTCGACGTCAGCGGGCTGGGAGAGTACGAGCGCTCGCATGTGCTCGAGCATCGCTGGTGGACGCTCGACGAGCTGGCGGCCACGACCGACCCCGTCCTCCCCCACGAGCTGGTTCCGCTGCTCAGGGACCTGCTCGCCGGTGTCGTCCCGAGCGAGCCCGTCCAGCTGCCCTGGCACCACTGACCCTGCGCGGCCGGTGTCGGCCCGTGGCATCAGCCCGTGGTTTCAGCTCGTGGTTTCAGCTCGTGGTTCAGTACGCGTCGAGCCCGGCTCGGGCGCGCTCGACCTCGGGCGGGACGGGGCGCCGGGCGTCGGCGACCTGCGGCCAGGCGCGGGCGGCGTCGGCCAGCCCGCCGCGGCCGTCCCGGCTGGCCAGGGAGGTCAGCGCGGCCCGTACGAACACCGGGAGCGGGCGGCGCAGCCACGCGGTCAGCAGCCGGTTGCGCGCCTCGCGCCGCCGCCTGAGACGCGAATCGGGGCGGTGCGGCGAGGGGTGATGGTGGACGACGAGCTCGGGCAGGTAGGCCAGGCCCCAGCCGGCGGCGGCCAGGTCCAGGGCGAGCAGTTCCTCCTCGCCGGCGAAGTGCAGGGTCTCGGAGAAGCCGCCGGCGGCCAGGAAGGCGTCGCGGCGGACGAGGGCCGAGCAGGCCAGGAAGCCGAGGATGGCCCGTCCCGGCAGGTCGTCGGGGCGGCCCAGCGGCGACCGGGCCATCAGCTCCGACACCGGTTCCAGGCGCTGGCGCTCCCCGACCAGGACGCGGGCCGCGACCAGTGCCGTGCGGGGATGGGCGTCCATCACCGCCACGGCGCGCTCCAGCGCTCCGGGCGCCCACCAGGAGTCGTCGTCGGCGAAGGCGACGTACCGGGTGGTCGCCATCCGCACGCCGACGTTGCGGGCGGCGGCCCCGTGGTTGCGCGGCAGCCGGACCAGCCGCGCCCCGGCCTCCTCGGCGACCTCGGCGGTGTCGTCCTCGGACGCGTTGTCGACGACGATCACCGGGGCCGTGTGGCGCGCCAGGCTGCGGCGCAGCTCCGCGGCCCGGTCGCGGGTCGCGACGACGATCGTGACATCGGGCATGGGATCCTCCGCTAGCTGACGTAGCGGCGGGCGCGCGACCGCCGCTGGGGAGCGTCCAGGGTGCGCAGGCGCGCCTCGACGTGGGGCGGCACCGGGCGGCGCTCGCGGACGAGCCAGGGGATCCCGGCGGCGGCGCCGGCGAGCGCGGCCGCGGTGTGGCGGTCGCGCGGCACCCCGTACAGCAGTCCGCCGGTACGGCGCGCGGCGCTGGGCAGCGGCCGTCTCAGCCAGGTGGTCCACAGGGTGTTGCGGATGCCGTGGCGGCGGCGCAGATGGGGATCGCGGACGCTGGACGGCTCGTGGTGAACGACGACGTCGGCGGCATAGCACAGGTGGTATCCGAGCGTCATCAGGTCCGCGCTGAGCAGCTCTTCCTCGCCGCCGAGCCACAGCCGGGGCGAGAAGCCGCCGGCCTCGCGGAACGCCTCGGCCCGCAGCATCGACGCGCCCGCCAGGAACGAGCCGAGCGCGGGTCCCGGCAGCCAGGCCGGCCCGGGTACGGGCGAGTCGCGCAGCTCCGGGACGATCGGGTCCTCGCGCCCGCCGGGCTCGACCAGGATGCGGCCGGTGACGGCGGCGAGGCGGGGATGGGCGTCCAGCAGGGCCGCGGCGCGGGCCAGGGAGCCCGGCTCCCACCAGGTGTCGTCGTCGCAGAACGCCACGTGCGGGGTGCGCACGTGGTCGACGGCCAGGTTGCGCCCGATCGCGCCGAGGTTGTCCGCCGAGCGCACCAGCGTGACCTGCGGGAAGCGCCGGGCGACGGTGTCGGCGGTGCCGTCCCGCGAGGCGTTGTCGACCACGATGACCGGTGGCCGCTCCGGCAGGGCGAGCAGCCGGGACAGGGTCCGCAGCAGCGACGCGCGCCGGTCGCGGGTGATGACGACGACCGTGCAGGGCATGATCGCGCCCTACCCGGAGCGGGCCGGGTCATGTCCGCAGGTCGGACGGACCGTGACTCCTGTTGCGCCTGTGATTTTCATCACAGGACTTCTCCCGGCGCTTCTGTTTGTACCGCTTCTCCTCGGTGACACCCACCAGAGAATGACCTATAGGTGATTCGAAGCGCGGTCAGCGAATTCGCACCTATATGACAACACGCCGATACGAGCCGATGCCCCTGCCATGGGCATTCGCCGTCATGCCCGGGTGCGCCTGATTTCGCAATTCCCGAGCCGACCCGCCGAATCGGAGTCACCACATGCGCATTCTCGGAATCAACGCGATCTTCCACGATCCGGCCGCCGCACTGGTGGTGGACGGGGCGGTCGTCGCCGCCGCGGAGGAGGAGCGGTTCAGCCGCCGCAAGCACGGAAAGCGCCCGGTCCCGTTCTCGGCCTGGGAACTGCCCGAGCACGCGGCGCGCTGGTGCCTGGAGGAGGCCGGGCTGGAGCCCGGCGACCTGGACGCGGTGGCCTACTCCTACGACCCCGGGCTGGCCGAGCCCGGCCTGGCAGGTCACGACGGGCACTGGGAGGACCTGCGCACCCGGTACGCGCAGCGCGCCCCGTACTTCCTCGCCACCGCCCTCCCCGGCCTGGACCCCGGCATCGTCCGGCACGTACCGCACCACCTGGCGCACGCCGCGTCGGCCGCGCTGGCCGCACCCGACCCCGGCAGGGGCGACGTCCTCGTCCTGGACGGGCGGGGCGAGGCGCACTCGCATCTGGCCGGCACCTACGAGGGCGGCGCGTTCACGACGTTCGCCTCGCAGCGGCTGCCGCACTCGCTCGGGCTGATGTACGAGGAGCTGACCGAGCACCTGGGGTTCCTGCGCTCCAGCGACGAGTACAAGGTCATGGCGCTCGCCTCGTACGGGGAGCCGCGCTTCCTGGACGAGCTGCGCGAGCACGTGCGCACGACCGGCGACGGCGGCTTCGCGATCGGGCCCATCGACTGGGGGGCGCTGGCCAAGGCCCGGTCCGGCGAGGACCGCTGGACCGACGACCACGCCGACCTCGCCGCCAGCGTGCAGGCGCGCCTCGAGGAGGTGCTGCTGGAGCTGGCGGCCTGGACGCACGGCCGCAGCGGCGCCACGAGGCTGACCCTGGCCGGCGGGGTGGCGCTCAACTGCGTGGCCAACTCCCGGCTGGCCGACGCGGGACCGTACCGGGAGATCTGGGTCCAGCCCGCCGCCGGCGACGCGGGCACCGCCCTGGGCGCCGCGCTGCAGCTGGCCTGGGACGCCGGTGAGCCGATCGCGCCGATGCCCGGCGCCGCCCTGGGCCGCGAGTGGACCGACGAGGAGCTCGCCGCCCGGCTCGACACCGCGCACGTCCCGTACGAGCGGCCCGCCGACCTGGCCGGCACCGTGGCCGTCGCGCTGGCCCGCGACGAGATCGTCGCCTGGTTCCAGGGCCGCAGCGAGTTCGGGCCGCGGGCGCTCGGGCACCGCTCGCTGCTCGCCCATCCCGGCAACGCCGGCAACGTGGACCGGCTGAACGCGGTCAAGGGCCGCGAGCAGTTCCGGCCGATCGCGCCGATGGTCGCGCTGCGGCACGCCGCCGAGATCTTCGAGGGCCCGCTGCCCAGCCCGTACATGCTGTTCGTGCACCGGGTGCGCCCCGAATGGCGGGACCGCATCCCGGCCGTCGTGCACGTGGACGGCACCGCCCGGATCCAGACCGTGGGACCCGGCGACAACCCGCTGGTGTCGGATCTGCTGGAGGCGTTCCACGCGCGGACCGGGCTGCCGGTCGTGGTCAACACCAGCCTCAACACGGCCGGCCGGCCGATGGTCGACGACCCGCGCGACGCGCTGGAGTGCTTCGGCTCGGCCCCGGTGGACCTGCTGGCCATCGGCCCGTACGTGGTCCGCCGCTCTGCCGTGTACGCGTCCGGAGCCCGCGCATGAGCATGGGTTCGTACACCATCGTGGTGCCGACGATCGGCCGGCCGAGCCTGCGGACGCTGCTGCGCACGCTGCTCAACTCGCTCGCCGCCGCCGGGACGGACGGCCCGGCCGCGATCGTCGTCGTCGACGACCGGCCGGCGGCCGGGGCACCGCTCCCGCTGCCGCCCGAGGTGAACGACCTGGACGGCCGGGTCACGGTGGTGCGCTCCGGCGGGCGCGGGCCCGCCGCCGCGCGCAACACCGGGTGGCGGGCGGCCACGACCGACTGGGTCGTGTTCCTCGACGACGACGTCGTCGTCTCGCCCGGCTGGGCGGCCGAGCTGGCCGCCGACCTCGCGGCGGCGCCGGCCGGCACCGGCGGGAGCCAGGGCCGGGTGACGGTACCGCTGCCCGCCGACCGCCGCCCGACCGACTGGGAACGCAACACCGCCGGCCTGGAGGGCGCGTCCTGGATCACCGCGGACATGGCCTACCGCCGCGCCGTGCTCGCCGAATGCGGGGGCTTCGACGAGCGCTTCGGCCGCGCCTACCGCGAGGACGCCGACCTCGCGCTGCGGGCCATGGACGCGGGGCACCGCCTCGTACGCGGCACCCGGCGGGTCACCCATCCGGTCCGGTCCGCCGGTTTCTGGGCCTCGGTACGGGCCCAGGCCGGCAACGCCGACGACGTCCTCATGGGGCGCATGCACGGACGTGACTGGCGGGCGCGCGCGGGCGAGGGACGCGGCCGCTTCCGCCGCCATCTGCTGACGACGGGCTCCGGAGCTCTCGCGTTGGCCGCTCTGGCCGTACGAACGCGTACCCATTCTTCGGCCGGTTCTTCGGCCAGGTCTCCGGCCGCCACCTGGACGGCCATCGCGGCCGGCGCCGTGTGGGCGGGCCTGACCGCCGAGTTCGCCGCCGCTCGCATCCGGCCGGGGCCGCGCAGGCCCGGCGAGGTCACGCGAATGCTCGTGACGAGCGTCGCCATCCCGCCCGCCGCCGTCCGCCATCGCGTGCGCGGGCTGGCCAGGCACCGCAAGGCCAAGCCCTGGCCTCGGCGGCGCGTCGTGCTGTTCGACCGCGACGACACGCTCATCCACGACGTGCCGTACAACGGCGACCCCGCGTCCGTCGAGCCGATGCCGGGTGCCGTGGACGCGCTCGAACGGCTGCGCCGCCACGGCGTGCGGATCGGCGTCGTGTCCAACCAGTCGGGCGTGGGCAAGGGCCTCATCACCGCGCGCGACGTGCTGCGCGTCAACGCGCGGGTCGAGGAACTGCTCGGCCGCATCGACGTGTGGGAGATCTGCCCGCACGACCACGCCGACGGGTGCGCCTGCCGCAAGCCCCGTCCCGGGATGGTGGAGCGCGCCGCCGAACGGCTCGGCGCGCGCCCGTCCGACTGCGTGGTCATCGGCGACATCGGCCGCGACGTCGAGGCCGCGGCGGCGGCCGGTGCGCGCGGCATCCTCGTCCCGACCTCGCGGACCCGGCTGGAGGAGATCGCCCGCGCCCGCGAGGTGGCGCCCGACCTCGACACCGCCGTCGACCTCGTCCTCGGTGAGGAGCGCAGCCGATGAGGGTACTGCTCGCACGACTCGACAACCTGGGCGACGTGCTGCTGGCCGGTCCGGCGATCCGGGCCGTGGCCGAGCGCGCGGACGAGGTCGTGATGCTGTGCGGGCCGCGCGGGCGTTCGGCCGCCGATCTGCTGCCCGGCGTGGACCGGATCGTCGAATGGTGCGCGCCGTGGATCGATCCCGAGCCCGGCCCGGTGGACGCCGGCGCGCTCGGCGAGCTGGTCGCGACCGTACGGGACGGCCGCTTCGACCGGGCGCTGATCTTCACCTCGTTCCACCAGTCGCCGCTGCCGCTGGCACTGCAGTTCCGGCTGGCAGGCGTGCCGTGGATCGGCGGGATCAGCGAGGACTACCCCGGGTCGCTGCTGGACCTGCGGCACCGCCCCGACACCGACATCCCCGAGACCGAGCGCATGCTGGCGCTCGCGGCCGACGCCGGATTCCCCGCGCCCGCCGACACGCGGCTGCGCGTCCGCGACGGGCTGCCCGAGGCCTGGCCGTTCACCGGCGGCCCCGGCCATGTCGTCGTGCATCCCGGCACCTCCGTACCGGCGCGGGCCTGGCCGCCGGAGCGCTGCGCCGAGGCGGTACGGCTGCTGCACGCCGCCGGGCACCGCGTCGTCGTCACCGGGCACCGCGACGAGAAGGAGCTCACCGCGTACGTGGCGGGCGACGTCGGGCTCGACCTGGGCGGCCGGACGTCGCTGGCCGAGCTGGCCGGGGTCCTGTCCGAGGCCCGCGCCGTCGTCGCCGGCAACACCGGGCCCGCCCATCTGGCCGCCGCCGTGGGCACCCCGGTCGTGTCGCTGTTCGCGCCGACCGTACCGGCCGCGCGCTGGGCACCGTACGGCGTCCGGACGGTCCTGCTCGGCGACCAGGACGCCCCCTGCAAGGACTCCCGGGCCCGCGAATGCCCCGTCCCCGGACACCCCTGCCTCTCCTCGGTGAGCGCGTCGCGGGCCGTCGAGGCCGTCGAGGAGTTGATCAGCGAATGAGGGTCCTGCTCTGGCATGTGCACGGCTCGTGGGCCACGTCGTTCGTCCACGGACCGCAGACCACGCTCGTCCCGGCCACCCCGGACCGGGGACCGGACGGCAAGGGCCGCCCGGACACCTTCGACTGGCCGGACCGGGCGATCGAGGTCCCGCACGACCGGCTGCGCGACGAGCACGTGGACGCGGTCGTCCTGCAGCGGCCGCACGAGATCGAGCTGTGCGAACGGTGGCTCGGCCGCCGCCCCGGCCGCGACCTGCCCGCCGTGTACGTCGAGCACGACACCCCGCGCCGTACCCCGGCGGACGTGAGCCTGCCCGAGGAGGTCGTGCCCGACAGCCGGCACTTCCTCTACAACCGCTCCGACATCCCCGTCGTGCACGTCACGAACTTCAACCGGCTGTTCTGGAACTGCGGCCGGGCCCCGACCACGGTGATCGAGCACGGCGTCGTCGACCCCGGGCACCGGTTCGCGGGCGACCATCCGCGCGCCGCCGTCGTCATCAACGATCCGCTGCGAAGGGGCCGGGTCGCCGGTACCGACCTGCTCCCTGAGCTCGCCGCCGCCGTACCGCTCGACCTGTTCGGCATGAACGTCCTGGACGTCCCGCGCCGGCTCGGTGTCGCGCCCGAACGGCTGTGGACGTACGAGGACCTCCCGCAGGCGCGGATGCACGACGAGCTGGCCCGCCGCCGCGTCTACGTCCACCCCTACCGCTGGACCTCGCTCGGCCTCGCGCTGATCGAGGCGATGATGCTCGGCCTGCCGGTGGTCGCCCTGGCCACCACGGAGGCCGTCGAAGCCGTCCCGCCCGAGGCCGGGGTGCTGTCGACCAGGGTCGGCACCCTGGCCGAGGCGGCGCGCTCCCTCGCCGGGGACGGACCGCGTGCACGCCAGATGGGAAAGGAGGCCCGCGCCCATGCCATGGACCGGTACGGGCTCCCGCGTTTCCTGCGGGACTGGCGGCACATCCTCACGGAGGTGACCCGATGAAGATAGCCATGGTCTCCGAGCACGCGAGCCCGCTCGCCACCCGGGCGGGGCTCGGCGGTGCGGACGGGGGCGGGCAGAACGTGTTCGTGGCCGATCTCGCGACCGAGCTGGGCCGCCAGGGCCACCACGTCACCGTCTACACCAGGCGCGACTCGGCCGGCCTGCCGGAGCGGCTGCGGCTGGCCCCGGGCGTGACGGTCGAGCACGTCCCCGCCGGCCCGGCCGAGGCCGTGCCCAAGGACGAGCTGCTGCCGCTGATGCCGGACTTCGGGCGCTACCTGGAGGACCGCTGGGCGGCCGAGGCACCGGACGTCGTGCACGCGCACTTCTGGATGAGCGGGCTCGCCTCGCTGCAGGCCTCGGAGTCACTGCAGAGGTCCGGCTCCGCCTCGTTGCCAGGGCCCGTCCCGGTCGTGCAGACGTACCACGCGCTGGGCACGGTCAAGCGGCGCTACCAGGGCGGCAAGGACACCAGCCCGGGGGCGCGGATCCGGCTGGAGTCGGCGATCGGCCGTACCGCCGACGCCGTCATCGCCACCTGCGCCGACGAGACCAGGGAACTGCTGCGGATGGGCGTGCCCCGGGAACGGATCGGGGTCGTGCCCTGCGGCGTCGACCTGGACCGGTTCCGGCCCGGCCGTCCCGCCGCCCCCGCCGACGCCGCGGCACCGCCCGGGTTCGGCGGCACCGCCCGTCCGGGCGGCGCGCCGGCCCGGCTGGTGGTGCTGTCCCGGCTGGTCGAGCGCAAGGGCGTGGACACCGCGATCGAGGCGCTGGCGCAGATCCCGGGCGCCGAGCTGCTGGTCGCGGGCGGCCCGCCGCGCGCGGACCTGGACGCCGACCCCGAGGTCGGCCGGCTCCGGGAGGTCGCGCGCAAGGCCGGTGTCGGCGGCCGGGTCGAGTTCCTCGGCCGCGTCGGCCGCGAGGAGGTCCCTGCCCTGCTGGGCTCGGCCGACCTGGTCGTGACGCTGCCCTGGTACGAGCCGTTCGGCATGGTGCCGCTGGAGGCCATGGCCTGCGGCGTCCCGGTGGTCGCCACCGGCGTCGGCGGGCACCTGGACAGCATCGTCGACGGCGTCACCGGCGTGCTGGTCGCGCCCCGGCGGCCGGTGGAGACCGCACGCCGGATCCGGGACCTGCTGGCCGACCCGACCCGCCGCGCGGCGATGGGCTTCGCCGGTTCCGACCGGGCCCGTTCCCGCTACTCCTGGACGCGGATCGCGCGCGAGACGCTCACCGTCTACGAGCGGGCCGCCGCACTCAGCGAGGTGACGGTATGACCACCACGGGCACCACCACCAGCACCGGCACCCGCACCACGGGCGCGCCGGTCACCGGGGGCACCGCCCGCGACGACCGGCTGGAGGCGCTCGCCGACGCGGCGCTGCGGTTCCGCGCCTGGACGCCGACCCTCACCGCGTGGGGCCGCCGCCTCGCCCGCGTGCTCGACGGCGGGGGCCGGCTGCTCGCCTGCGGCAACGGCGGCAGCGCCGCCGAGGCCCAGCATCTGACCGCCGAGCTGGTCGGGCGCTTCGAGGACGAGCGGCGCCCGCTGGCCGCGATCCCGCTGCACGGCGACACCTCCGCGATCACCGCGATCGGCAACGACTACGGCCCGGTCAACATGTTCGCCCGCCAGGTCCAGGCGCACGGCCGGCCCGGCGACGTGCTGATCTGCCTGTCCACCAGCGGCCGCAGCCCGAACGTGATCGCCGCGGCGCGGGTGGCCCGGCGGCTCGGCCTGACCACCTGGGCGATCACCGGGCCCGATCCCAGCCCGCTCGCCGAGGCCTGCCACGACGCCGTGACGGTGGAGGCCGGCTGCACCGCCACCGTCCAGGAGATCCACCTCGCCGCCGTCCACCTGCTCTGCGGAGTGGTGGACGAGACGCTTAAGGCCGCATCATGACCGAGCGAAGCGAGGGCATGATGCGTGCTTTCAGCGGGGGGTGTGGGGGGTCGTCCCCCCACAAGGAGGCAGCGTGAACGGGCCGCTGGTGGTGGTGGGGGACGTCCTGCTCGACATCGACATCGTGGGCGCCGCGTCCCGGCTCTGCCCGGACGCGCCGGTCCCGGTCATCGACCAGGCCGACGAGCGGCCCCGGCCCGGCGGCGCGGGACTGGCCGCGCTGCTGGCCGCCGCCGAGGGCCGCGAGGTCGTGCTGGTCACCGCGCTCGCCGACGACGAGCCCGGCCACCGGCTGCGGGGCCTGCTGGAACCGCACCTGGAGGTGGCCGCGTTCCACCTGCACGGCGGGACCCCGTGCAAGCTGCGGATCCAGGCCGAGGGCCAGGCGGTCGCGCGGCTGGACGTCGGCGAGGGCCGGGCCGTGGACGGGCCGGTCGGCCCCCGGGTCACCGAGGCCTTAGCCCAGGCCGGGGCCGTCCTGGTCTCCGACTACGGCCGCGGGGTGACCGGGCACGCGGCGATCCGTACCCTGCTGGAACGGCTCGCGACCGAGATCCCCGTGGTGTGGGACCCGCATCCGCGCGGCCGCCCCCCGGTACGCGGCACCCGGCTGATGACCCCCAACGAGGACGAGGCCGCCCGGCTCGCCGCCGCCGACGGCGCCGAGATCGGCGGCTCCGGACTGGCCTCGGCCACCCGCCGCGCCCGGCATCTGGCCGGCGCCTGGGGGCTGGAGGCCGTCGCGGTCACGCTCGGCTCCGACGGGGCCCTGCTGTGCGGCGGTACGGGCGCGCCCTTCCTGGCCCCCGCCGACCCCGCCGCCTCGCACGGCACCAGCGACGCCTGCGGCGCGGGCGACAGCTTCGCGGCCCGCGCCACCGAGGTGCTGGCCGACGGCGGCGGGCTCGCCGAGGCGGTCGGCGCGGGCGTGCGCCGGGCGACCGAGTTCGTCGGCTCCGGCGCCGCCTCCGCGGTCGCCGCCGGGCTGGCCGACACCGGTTCGCCCGCCGTCCGGCCCTCCCGCGACGAGACCGACGCCTGGGACGTCGTGGAACGCACCCGGCGCGCCGGCGGAACGGTCGTGGCGACCGGCGGCTGCTTCGACCTGCTGCACGCGGGCCACGTGAACCTGCTCCAGCAGGCCCGCCGGCTCGGCGACTGCCTCATCGTCTGCGTCAACTCCGACGCCTCCGTACGGCGCCGCAAGGGCCCCGGCCGTCCCGTGGCCCCGGCCTGCGACCGGGTCCGGGTGCTGCGCGCGCTCACCGACGTGGACGCCACCATCGTCTTCGACGACGACACCCCCGAACCCCTCCTGGAACGGCTCCGCCCCGACATCTGGGTGAAGGGCGCCGACTACACCGGCGTCGCGATGCCCGAGGCGGACACGGTACGCGCCGGCGGGGGCGAGATCGTGCTGCTGCCGTTCCTGGAGGGACGGTCGACCACCCGCATGCTGACGACCACCCTGCACTCCACCACTGCGGAACCCACCACAGCGGAGTCCACCACAGGGTCATCCACCACGGAGTCATCCACCACGGAGGGAATCGGATCATGAACGTCCTCATCACCGGCGGGGCCTCCGGGCTCGGCGCGGCCGTCGCCCGGCGGATCGCCGCCGACGGCGGGACGCCGCTGGTCATCGACCGCCATCCGCCCAAGACCGAGGACGGCGAGCCGGACGGCGAAACGCGGCACATGCTCGCCGACCTGGCCGACCGGCACTGCGCCGAGCGCGCCGTGCACAGCCTGGCCCGCGAGGCGGGCGGACTGGACGCGGTGGTGACCGCCGCCGGCATCGACTCGTGCGGCAAGCTGGGCGACGTCCCGGCCGAGGACTGGGAACGAGTCGTCCAGGTCAACCTGCTCGGTACGGCCGCCGTCGTCCGCGCCGCGCTGCCGTACCTGGAGCACGCGCCGAACGGCCGCGTCGTCACCTGCGCCTCCACGCTGGGGCTGAGGGCGCTGAGCGACGCCACCGCGTACTGCGCGTCCAAGTTCGGCGTCGTGGGCTTCACCCGCGCGCTGGCCACCGAACTGGCGGGCCGGATCGGCGTCACGATGCTGGTGCCGGGCGGCATGGACACCGCGTTCTTCGACGGCCGCGACGAGCAGTACAAGCCGGGTCCCGACGCGAGCCTCAACCGGCCGGAGGACGTGGCGGCCTCGGTGGCGTTCGCGCTGTCGCAGCCGCCCGGCTGCGAGGTGCGCGAGCTGGTGGTCTGCCCGGCGACGGAGCCGTCGTGGCCGTGAGGGCGGCCCGGCCCCCGCGGGCGCTGGTGCTGCGGGCGCTGGGCCTGGGCGACCTGCTGACCGCCGTGCCCGCGCTGCGGGCGCTGCGGCGCGGGCTGCCGGGGTGGCGGATCACCCTGGCGGCGCCGCGCAGGGTGGCGCCGCTGGCGCTGCTCAGCGGGGGCGTGGACGATGTGTTCCCGGCGACCGGGCTGGCGCCGCTGCCGCCGCCGGACGGCCCGATCGAGCTGGCCGTCAACCTGCACGGCTGCGGTCCCGAGAGCCACCGGCTGCTGGACTCGCTGCGCCCGGAACGGATGATCGCGTTCGCCCACCGGGACTTCGCGGGCCTGGACGGGCCCGCCTGGAACCCGGACGAGCACGAGGTCGCGCGGTGGTGCCGGCTGCTGTCGGCGCACGGCTTCGACGCCGATCCCGCCGATCTGGACCTGGCCAGGCCCGCGCTCGCGTCCCCGGCCCCGGGCACGGTGGTGATCCACCCGGGGGCCGGGCAGCCGTCGCGGTGCTGGCCCGCCGAACGGTACGGGGCCGTCGCCGCCGCGCTGAAGGCGCGCGGCGAGCGGGTCGTGGTGACCGGCGGGCCCGCCGAGGCCGCCACGGTACGCCGGGTGGCGCTGCTGGGCGGGCTCGGGCCCTGCGGCGACCTGTCCGGCCGGACCGGCGCGCTGGAGCTGGCCGCCCTGGTCGCGCGGGCGAAGCTGGTGATCTGCGGCGACACCGGAACGGCCCATCTGGCCACCGCGTACCGGACCCCGTCGGTCCTGCTGTTCGGCCCGACGCCGCCGGAACTGTGGGGCCCGCCGCCCGAACGCACCCAGCACCTGGTCCTGTGGACCGGCCGCCGCGGCGATCCGCTCGCCGGCGAGCCCGATCCGGGACTGCTGGAGATCTCCGCCGACCGCGTCGCCGAGGCGGCGGCACGGTCGCTGGAGCGCCTAGAAGGAGGAATGCACGATGAGACGACAGCGCGCGGTCGTGACCGGAGGCGCGGGCTTCCTCGGCTCGCACCTGTGCGAGGCACTGCTGGCCCGCGGCATCTCGGTGGTCTGCCTCGATAACCTGCTGACGGGCTCGGCCCGGACCATCGCGCACCTGATGCACCGCGGGGACTTCACGTTCCTGCAGCGCGACCTCACCCGCCCGGTGCTGATCGACGGCCCGGTCGGCTACGTCTTCCATCTCGCCTCGGCCGCCTCGCCGGCCGACTACCTGCGCTGGCCGATCCAGACGCTGGAGGTCGGCAGCCAGGGGACCCGGAACGCACTGGAGCTGGCCAGGCGCAAGGACGCGCGGTTCCTGCTGACCTCCACGTCCGAGGTGTACGGCGACCCGCTGGAGCACCCGCAGCGCGAGACGTACTGGGGCAACGTCAACCCGGTCGGGCCGCGCAGCGTGTACGACGAGGCCAAGCGGTTCGGTGAGGCGCTGACCTCGGCGTTCCGGCACTCCCGCGGGCTCGACACCGCGATCGTGCGGATCTTCAACACCTACGGCCCGCGGATGCGGCCCGACGACGGGCGCGCGATTCCCACGTTCCTGCGGCAGGCGCTGCGCGGCGAGCCGCTCACCGTCACCGGCGACGGCTCGCAGACCCGCTCGATCTGCCATGTCGACGACACGATCCGGGGCATCGTCGACATGGCGATGTCCGGGGAGCACGGCCCGATGAACATCGGCAGCCCGTACGAGACGTCGATGCTCGACCTGGCCCGGCTGATCATCGAGCTGACCGGATCGCGGTCGCCGATTCTCTTCATCGACCGGCCCGTCGACGATCCGGCCGTACGGCGTCCCGACACGACGCTGGCGTACGAGCGGCTCGGCTGGAGCCCGCAAGTGACGGTCGACCAGGGCCTGCGCGGCACGATCGAGTGGTTCACCCGTGAGCTGGCGCTGACCCGTTCCGCCTGACCGGCGGGCCGTGGGCCCGGCCCGCCGGTCAGGGCTCAGAGCCTGCGGGCTCCGATCGAGGCCATCAGGTCGGGCCAGACCCGCGTGGCGACCGGGATCCACGCCGGCCAGTCGTGCTGGCCGTCGCCGTAGAGATGCGCGGTGTAGGGGATGCCGAGGTCGTCCATCCGGTCGCGGAACGCCACGTTCGTGTCGCCCACCGCCTTCTCGCTGAACAGGCCGACCGCCCACGGCGGCTGGTCCGGGTCGTCACCCGGGCCGGGCCTCCCGGTGGTGCCCGCAGAGAAGAAGATCTTCGTCCCGCGCAGCCGGGGGGCCAGCTCGTACGGGTCGTGCGCCCGCCAGTTGGCCGCGTTCAGGAAGACGAGGCCGTAGATGGCGAACGGGTCCTGGCCGTTCAGCGCGTTGGTCGCCATGATCAGTGACGGCATGCCGGGCGCGCGCAGCCAGAGCACCCCGCTGAGCGAGGCCACGTGCGTGAACATCCCCGGGAAGCGGGCGGCGTAGGCGATCGCGCCGTTGCCCCCGGCCGAGTCCCCGATCGCCGCCCGCGTGGTGCTCGCGTGGTAGTTGCGCTCGATCAGCTGGACGACCTCCTGGGTATGGAAGGTCTCCCACTTGGGCGTGCCGCCGAACCCGTAGTTGTACCAGTCGGTGTACGCGCCGTCCGCCGCCTCGGGCATGACCACGATGGCGTTGTACGCGGCGGCCCAGCCCTCGATGTCGGTGTTCCTGGGCCAGGAGGTGTAGTCGTCCTGGCCGCCGTGGTAGGCGTACAGCACCGGCCACTTCGCGGTGGATCCGGCCTGCCAGTCCCTGGGCAGCAGGATCCGGGTCTTGACCGCCTTGCCGAGCGATGGGGAGTCGATCGTGATGTCGACCTCGTTCGGCCCGAGCCTGGTCTCGGCGGTGATCCGGGCCCCGGTGTCGGCGGCCCGGAACGGCGCGGCCCGTCCCGCCTGGGCGGTTCCCGGCAGGGCGATCCCCGTACCCGCCAATGCCGCAAGGGCCAGCAGCAGCCCGCCGCGGTCCCGGGCCCGTGATCGGGTCCGCGATCGAGGCCGGGATCGGCGGGAAGCGGGGGCGTCGTCGGGACGTGTCATGTCCTACCTCGTTCCAGTGCGGGCGACTCGGGATGGGAGGGCGGCGGGCCGTCCTGCTGGATCAGGTCGAACTCCACCGCAGCGTGCAGGACCAGCAGCAGTTCGGTGCGGTAGCCGGGATCGTTCATGCCGTCCCCCAGCAGGCGCCGGAGCCGGCGGATCCGGTAGCGGACGGTCTGGTCGTGCACCATCAGCCGTTCCGCCGCGTCCACGGCGTTGTCGTGGCATTTCATGTACTCCAGCAGCGTGCGCGCGAAGAGCACCCGCCGGTGCCGGGGCAGCTCCTCCAGGGGACGCAGCCGCTCGGCCACCGCGAGGGCGAGCAGTTCCCGGCTCAT
This sequence comes from Actinomadura sp. 9N407, assembly GCF_044326315.1. NCBI lineage: Bacteria > Bacillati > Actinomycetota > Actinomycetes > Streptosporangiales > Thermomonosporaceae > Actinomadura > Actinomadura sp. 9N407. The sequence continues at coordinate 176,647 of NZ_JBIRAW010000011.1, forward strand.
CGAGGTGACCACGGCGGGCAGGTTGTCCAGGCAGCGCGTCACTCGGCCGACCGCCGCCTGGTCGTCATCGGACAGGGCCAGCGTCCGCCTGGCCCAGCGCAGCGACAGCGCGCCCGCGTTCGGTGGCACGGTCGGCCCGATCGCGGCCCGGCAGTCGCCGAGCAGGGACGCCAGCAGGGCCTCCTGCCGGGGGCCGTCCGGGTCGGGGATCACCAGGTACGGGTCCGCGCAGTGCCAGTCGGCCAGGATCGAGGGCGGCAGCACCGGCACCGGGCGGCCGGCGGGCGGCCGGACCGCGACGAGGGCGAGGGTGCGCGGGATCTCCCAGCCGGCCGGGCGGGCCAGCTCGGCGATCGCCTCGGCGCTGGCCGGCGGCTGGGCGATCAGCAGGTCGCGCAGCCGCCAGCGCAGCCGCTCGCGCTCGGTGGCCAGCCGCTGGGTGGCCTCGGCATAGCCCTGGGAGGCCGCGCCCGCGACCCGTTCCAGGAACATGAACAGCGCCTCGGTGATCTGCCCGAGCGTCTCCAGGGACCAGTCCAGCCGCCGGGTCTCGTCGATGAACCGGCGGCAGGCGACCTGGCCGACCACCCGGATCGCGCTCTGCAGCCCGTTCAGGCTGCGGCCCTGGCGCGCCTCGTACGCCCCGACCTCGGCGTACAGCCCGGTCAGCGACCGCCAGTCCACCTGGCCGCCGGCCAGCACCTCGACGAACTGCGCCGAGGTGCGGGTGACGGCGCGGCACATGGCCTGGTCGAAGCGGCTGCCCGGCGGCGAGGCGAACTCGGGGACCAGCCGCTGGATCTCCAGCACCATCTCCTCGGCCGCCGCCTCGATGTACGGGCGGAGCGGCTCGGTCTCGCAGGGAGCCAGCACCTGCTGGGGCGGGACCGTAGCCACGGGGAACGTTCCGTCGGTCACCAGGACCTCCAGTAGCGGGGGGACCCGAGCGTGTGGCCGGAGCTCGGGGCGCTCCAATATCACCCGTTGTCACGATCGGCGAAAGTCAGCTGCCCGAAGTCCGGGCAAGTGCGACTTATCAGTTGATTGAGTGTGATCGACCCGTTACTTGAGCAAGCGGGCAAAACTACCTATTGCGTTCCACCCGATGTGTGGTCAAACTGCTCACACGCTCCGCCCCCCGCCTTACCTGCCGTGTGCGCTCCGTACATGGCGGGACAGGCATGTCCGGACAGCAGGAGAAACAGATGAGCCAAGGGAACACTCGTCACCGACCCTCCTCCCGGCCGGCGCCCCCGCCCGCCGAACGGGGGCGGCCGGGGGTCTCCACCCTGATCGTTCTTTTCCTGGCGTTCTTCGCCCTGGCGCTCGCGATCCTGCTACGCACCTTCGTGGCCGGCCAGATGCTGGTCGCCCCGGCCAACCAGTACTCCGAGGCCGAACTGCAGGCCGCGAACGCGACGTACTTCGACGCCACCACGGCCCAGGCCCGCACCGGGGCCACGCTGACGCTCACCTCCACGCTGCGCGGCGACGTGAAGGCCGCCAAGGACGGCAACGTCGTCTGGGACACCTTCCTGGCCCTGGAGGACCTGCAGAACGGAAAGCAGATCCAGTTCTCCGAGGACCGGCTGGCCTTCGACCGCAAGACCGCACGGCTGGTGAACTGCTGCGACGCCAAGGCCAAGGTCCCGGCCGGCGGAGAACCCGTCTACGGCCTGTTCTTCCCGATCGGCATCGAGAAGAAGACCTACAGCGTCTACGACTCCTCCACGAAGAAGGCGTGGCCGATGCGGTTCGAGGGCACCGAGACCAAGAACGGGACGGAGGTCTACCGCTTCGTCCAGCAGATCGACGAGACCAACACCGGCCCGTACACGCGCCCCGTGCCCAGCACGCTGCTCGGCCTCCCCGGCGAGTCCCGTGAGGTCCCCGTCGACAACTACTACCGCGCCACCGTCACGTCCTGGATCGAGCCGCGCAGCGGCATCACCGTGGACCGCCGCCAGCAGGTCACCTCGACGCTGAAGGGCCAGGACGGCCAGGGCCAGTTGGTCGTGGCCGACATCGACCTGCGGATGATGGAGAAGACCCAGAAGGACCTCGCCGACAAGGCCGACTCGACCGCCGTCGCGGCCGCCTTCCTGCGGACCATCGGCCCGGCCGTCAGCCTGGGCGTCAGCGTCCTGCTGTTCGTCCTGGGCGCCGTCCTGCTGGTCCGCCACCGCCGCACCAAGGCGCTGGCCGGCGAGCCTTTCTAACCCTGGGAGATAGCAGAGAAAGACATGGTCCCGGCCGTTCGGAACGGCCGGGACCACGCTTGTTCGGCGGGAGTTCAGTCGCCGCCGGTGTCGGTCGATTCGGGAAGTCGCCGGGCCAGCACCCGGTAGGTGTTGGAACGGCCGCCGCGCTTGATCAGCGGGTGCAGGAACTGGTCCAGCGCCGCCCCGGCGAACAGCAGCGGGCCGGCGGCCAGGTAGACGGCGGTACGGGCGGCGCCGCGCGTCCGCCGGAACCTCGGGTCCCGCCAGGGCTTGGCGGGATCGGGCACGATCCGGTGCGCCATCATCATCACCACCATGAGGAAGTCGACCGGCTGGTGGGCCGGGCCGCGCTCCACCGCGACCGTCTCCAGCCCGCGCTCGGCCAGGTCGGCGACCAGGTTGCCGACCGGGACGAAGTGCAGGTGCTGGGGCTGGAACCAGGCGTGCCACCAGCGGCCGGCCAGCCGGCCGACGATCCACTCCGGATCGGGCACCTCGATGAGCAGGTGCCCGCCGGGCGGCAGCACCCGCGCGGCGGCGTCCAGCTCCGCGCGCGGGTCGAGGGTGTGCTCCAGGTAGTGGTGCATGCTCACGACGTCGTACGCGCCCGCGAGCTTGTCGGCGAAGTCGGGGAAGAAGCCCAGATGGCCCCCGTCGATCCAGCCCCGGTCCTCGGCCTCCTTGACGCTGACGCTCATGTCCAGGGCGTCGAACCGGGTCTGCGGCCAGACGTCGCGGGCGGCGTTGCAGAAGTGGCCGTGGCCGCCCCCGACGTCCAGCCAGGCCTTCGGCTCGGCGTGCCCGCGCAGCATCTTGGCGCGGTCGCGGTAGTGGGGCGCGGCCAGCCGGAAGCCGCGCTCCACCTCCGGCCCGCCGGGGCCGTCGTAGAAGTCCCGGTAGTGGAACTCCAGCCCGTCCGGGTTCAGCCGGGGGTTCTGGAAGACGTGCCCGCAGGCGTCGCAGGAGTCGAGGGTGAACACCCCCGGCCGGTGGTGCTGGTGGTCGCCGCTGGTCAGCCGGTGCCGCAGCGCGGTGCTGCCGCACCAGGGGCAGTCGTCGCGGCGGGCCTCGTAGAAGCGGTCGACCCCGGCGGCCAGGTCGGCCGCGTACCGTTCCCGGAGCCGGGGCATCTCCGGATCGGGCTCCTCGCGCCGCGCCGCGACGCGGACCCAGCGGTAGAGCGCTCCCACGGGACGGGTGAGGGCGAACCGGCGCCGGTCGTGCGGGCGCAGTACCGTCCCGGCGGTGGCCAGGAATGGCTGGGCGATCGACGCGGCGAGCACGGCCGCGACCGACAGCACGTTCCACCGGCGCCCGCCGCGGCCTCCGCTTCCGCCGCCGCTCCGTCCGTCTCCACCGCTGCGTCCGCCTCCACCGAGGAGAGCGCGGAGCATCGCGGCGGCCAGGGCACCCAGGCCGAGGAGGTTGCCCGACAGGTAGACCGGCAGGTCGCTCGGCCAGCGGCCGCGCAGGATCCTGCGGCGATCGGCGGCCGGGCAGCCGACCGGGACGATGCCCGGGGCCACGGCCAGATCGGTGTTCACCGGCGCGTACCGCTTGAGCCGGATGGCCAGCTCCTCCATCTCGGCGGCACCCAGCCCGGCGTACCGGGTGATCCCCGCACGCCCGGCGACCTCGGAGGTGACCAGCATCGCGTGGCCCCCGGTCCCACCCGGGGCGAGCCGGGAGCCCCGGTAGGTCTCGGGGTCCACGCGACGGACCAGTTCCATCGCCCGGGCGCTGTCCAGGCCGGCCGGGACCAGGTCCAGGACCCACAGCCCCCGCTCGCGCGCGTACGCGGATGCGGCCCGCCGGGTGGCCTCGTCCAGCGTCACGCCGGCCGCGGTCACGAAGCAGTGATCAGCGGGAACGGGTTCGCCGGAAGGCGGCAGCGGCGTCAGCCGGGCCGCCCGGTTTCTTCGCCATAGGGCGTCGGCCACCAGGCCTGCCGCCGTGAGCGTCAGCAACGATCGCACACGCATGTCGGTCCCTTCGCGGGTGGGGGACGAGGGTGGAGCTGCGATGATCGTTGAGCCCCCGGGATAACGAAACGCGATGCTCGCCAAACGGGGCGCGGCATTGACTCACCCTGCTGAGTAGTCGGGCCGGGAGACGGCTCGCCCGGCTCCGGTGAGCGACGGGCCGCCTCCGCCCGTACGCTGAACGACCGTTCAGCGCACGGGCTACGATGCGGGGGCCGGCACGGAGGAGGACGGGTGAAGCAGGCGGGGGAGCAAGCGGCGGCACGGGGGCGGGCGCGCGAGGAGCGCGCCAAGGGCCTGCCCGGCAGCAACGCGGTGGCCGAGGACGACGATCCCGCCGCCGCCACGATCATCCGGGCCGCCGTCGAGGTGATGGCCCGGCACGGCTACCACGGCACGTCGGTCCGCGACATCGCGGACGCGGCCCAGGTCAGCCCGGGACTGCTCTACCACCACTTCGGTTCCAAGCACGATCTGCTGGTCACGATCCTGGACCGGGGCATCGACCGGCTGGTGCGCGACACCGAGGACGCGCTGTTCCACGCCGGCGACGATCCGGCGGGCCGGCTGCGGGCGATCGTGCGGACGCACGTCCTGGCCCACACGATGTCCCGGCGCGAGAGCCTGCTCGGCAACACCGAGCTGCGCAGCCTGTCCCCGTCGGCCCGCGCCCTGATCGTGTCCAAGCGCGACACCCAGCAGCGGATGTTCGACCGGGTGCTCGCCGACGGCGTGCGGCGCGGCGCGTTCGGTACCCCGCATCCGGTGGAGGCGTCCCGGATGATCGTGACGGCCTGCACCGCCGTGGCGACCTGGTTCCGCGAGCCGGGGGCGCTGTCGGGGCCGCAGCTCGCCGACGTCTACGAGCGCCTCGCGCTGGACACGGCCGGATACCGGTCCTGAATGATGTTCTACAGAAGGTTGACGGACTGGCGAGTCCCTGTAGAAGATTAGCCGCAGGGCGATCGTGCTCACCAGCGACGGCGGGTACGTGCCCCCGACCGAGAGGGCGGCGCTGTGGCTGAGGCGTTCAACGCGACGGACTATCTGGTCGACCGGCAGGTCCGTGCCGGGAACGGCGGCCGTACGGCCGTGGTCTCCCCCGGCCGGTCGCTCACCTACGAGGAGCTCTCCGGCGAGGTCGGACGGGTGGCCGCCGGGCTGCGCGCGCTCGGTGTGCGGCCCGAGGAGCGGGTCCTGATGTGCATGGTGGACGACCTCGAGCTCTTCACGAGCCTGCTCGCCGTCATGCGCGCGGGTGCGATCGCCGTCCCCTGCTCGACCATGCTGACGGGCCCCGAACTGGGCACGCTCGTGGCCGACTCGCGCTGCCGGGTGGTGCTGGGCTCCAGCGAGTTCGGGCCGGCCGTGCGCGGTGCCCTCCGGGACGCTCCCGAGGTCCGGCACGCCGTCCTGACCGGCGACGATCTCTCGGGCCTTCCCGATCACGTCGAAGGCCGGACGTGGCGGCGCTTCCTGGACGCGGGCGCGGAGGCCGACGCGGAGGCCGACGCGGAGGCCGGCGAGCCCGAGCCGTACACCTCCTGGCCGGAGTCGCCCGCACTCTGGCTCTACACGTCCGGGACGACCGGCAAGCCCAAAGCGGCCATGCACCGGCACATCGACATCAAGCTGGTGTCCGAGCTGTACGGCCAGCGCGTACTGGACATCGGCCCGGAGGACCGGTGCCTTTCGGTGGCCAAGCTGTTCTTCGCCTACGGCATCGGCAATTCGATGTTCTTCCCGCTGTCGGTGGGCGCGACCGCGCTGCTGGAGCCGTCCCGCCCCTCCCCGGACCTCTTCGCGCGGAGGGCCTCTGAGGACGGGGCCACGCTGCTGTACGGGACGCCGAGCTTCTGGGGCCCGCTGCTCGCCTCGGACGTTCCGGATCGCGCGTTCGCCACCGTACGGCTGGGCGTGTCGGCCGGCGAGGCGCTACCGCCGCGGATGTTCCACGGGATGCTCGAACGCTTCGGCGTGGAGGTCCTGGACGGCATCGGCTCCACCGAGATGCTGCACATCTTCGTCTCCAACCGGGCCGGGCACGTCCATCCCGGCTCGTCGGGAACGCCCGTACCGGGCTACGACGTCGAGCTTCGCGATCCCGAGGGCCGCCTGATCGAGGCCATGGACGAGCCGGGCGAGCTGTACGTACGGGGCGAGTCGGCGGCCGTGGGCTACTGGTGCCGCGCGGAGACGAGCCGGAAGGTCTTCCTCGGCGAGTGGATGCGGACCGGCGACACCTACGTCCGCAACGGCGACGGCACCTACACCTGCCTGGGCCGTACGAACGACCTGCTCAAGGCGGGCGGGATCTGGGTCTCCCCCACCGAGGTCGAGGAGCGGCTGCTGGCGCATCCCGACGTGGCCGAGGTCGCGGTCGTGGGCGTCCCGGACGCCGACGACCTGGACAAGCCGGTGGCGTGCGTGGTCGCGATGCCGGGCGGCAAGGTCGATCCGGACGATCTCATCGCCTGGTGCCGGGAGGGGCTGGCCTCGTTCAAGCGGCCGCGCGGCGTGGTGAGCCTGGACGAGCTGCCCAAGACCGCCACCGGCAAGATCCGCCGTAACGTGCTGCGGGAGCTGGCCCGTACGGAGTTCCAGCCGGAGGCCCGGGAGGAGAGCGGTTGATCGACGACGAGGTGGTGGTCGACGCGCATGTGCACGCGCCGAGGCTGTCCACGCTGAAGCCGTCCTGGATGGAGTGGGCCGAGGAGTTCTCGGGCCCGCATCCGTGGCGGGACGCCTACGACGACCAGGGCGATCCGGTGCCGGAGCGGCTGGACGCCCTGATGGAGTCGGAGGGCGTCGACCGCGTGCTGCTGTTCTGCGAGTACAGCCCGCGGGCCACCGGCGTCCAGCCCATCGAGGACCTGCTGCCGATCGTCGCGTACAACCCGGTCCGGTTCCGGCTGGTCGCCAACGTCAATCCGCACCTGCACCACCCGGTCGCGGCCGAGGCCGAGCGGCAGCTGGACCTGGGCGCGGTGGCGGTCAAGCTGCATCCGGTGCACGGCGGCTTCTCCCCCGCGGACCGGGAGCTGTACGGGGTCTACGCGCTGTGCGCCGAACGGGGCGTGCCGGTGATCCTGCACTCCGGAACGTCCAGCTTCCCGGGCTCGCGCACGCGGTTCGGCGATCCGCAGCTGCTGCTGGACGTGATCGAGGACTTCCCTGAGGTGCACTTCGTGTTCGCGCACGGCGGCCGGGGCTGGTGGTACGACACCGCCGCGTTCCTCGCGCTGTCCAAGCCGAACGTCTGGCTGGACCTGGCCGGGCTGCCGCCCAAGCGGCTGCCCGGCTACTACGCCCGCTTCGGCCTGTCCCGGCTCGCCAACCGGATGATCTTCGGTACGGACTGGCCCGGCGTGCCGGGCACCGCCCGCAACGTCGCCGCCCTGCGCGATCTCGGCCTGCCCGCCGGGACGCTGCGCGCCGTGCTGTCCGGCAACGCCGCCAAGATCTTCCCCGGCCTGGGCGTCTGAACTTTTACGCTTGCCTGACGGATCGTCAAGTGACTGTAGAAGGTTGGTCCTCGACGAGATCGTGGGCGATGGCCGCGGCGGCGCGGGTGAGCGCGCCGACCCAGGTGGGCAGCAGGTCGTGGTCGAACCGGGCCGACGGCAGCGCCAGCGACAGCGCGGCGGCCGGAATCTCCTCGGAACCGGGCCCTGGCACCGCGACGCCGATCGCGGTCAGCCCGGCCTCGGTGAGCTGGTCGTTGATCGCGAACCCGCGCTCGCGGATCAGGCCCAGCTCCCGCCGCAACCGGGGCAGGTCGACCCCGGCGGCCTCCGGGCCGCCGTAGCGGCGCTCCAGCTCGTCCGGCGGCAGCGCGGCCAGCAGGACCTTGCCGCCGGAGACCAGGTGCGCCGGCAGGACGCGGCCGGCCCGGTCGCCGACCCGCAGCACCTGGTCGCACTGGACCGAATCGATGAACCGTACGCCCGTACCCGCCAGGACCTGCAGGTTGGCCGTCTCCCCCACCCGCGCCACCAGGGCACGCATCCGGGGCGGAGCCACGCGGCGAAGCAGCTCGACGGGGGCGGACGTGGCGTCGGCCGGCCGCAGGACGGGTCCGGCCCGGTAGCGGCGGTCGGCGCCCTGCTCGGCGAAGTCGCGGTAGACCAGCATCGCCAGCAGCCGGTGGGCGGTGGAACGGGAGACCCCGAGCCGGCCGGCCGCCGCCGAGACGCCCAGCGGCCCCTCCTGCTGGAGGAGCGAGGCCAGATGCAGCGCATGGTCGACGGAGTCGATGGCGTACTGCGGCTTGTTCTTCACAGCAGAATTCATGATCCCTTCAGACAGAACGCCCCTAGCGTAGCCGCCATGACCGTTTCCATCACCCCTACGGGCGGGCCCGGGCAGCCCGATCCGTCACCGGAGCTGGACGAGCTGTACCGCGGATTCGAGAAGGAGCTGCTGGTCCCGCTGTGGACGGAGATCGGCGACCTGATGCCGGCCGAGCCCCGGCCCGCCGCCGTACCGCACACGTGGCGCTGGGACGCGCTGCTCCCGCTGGCCGAGCGCGCCGGCGACCTGGTCCCGGTCGGCCGGGGCGGCGAGCGCCGGGCCATCGCCCTGGCCAACCCTGGCCTGGGCGGCGCCCCGTACGCCACCCCGACGCTCTGGGCCGCCATCCAGTACCTCCGCCCACGGGAGAACGCCCCCGAGCACCGCCACACCCAGAACGCCTTCCGCTTCGTGGTGGAGGGCGAGGGCGTGTGGACGGTCGTGAACGGCGATCCCGTGGCCATGCGGCGCGGCGACTTCCTGCTGACCCCGGGCTGGCACTTCCACGGCCACCACAACATCAGCGACGAGCCGATGGCGTGGCTGGACGGCCTGGACATCCCGTTCTCCCACTCCATGGGCTCCACGTTCTTCGAGTTCGGGCCGGACAGGGTCAGCGACACCTCCGCGCCGGACCGGTCGCGTTCCGAACGGCTCTGGGCGCATCCCGGGCTGCGGCCGGTCTCGCACACCGAGCCGCTGCCGAACTCGCCGATCGCCGCGTACCGCTGGGAGCACACCGACGCCGCGCTGGCCGACCAGCTCGCGCTGGAGGACGAGGGCCATCCGGGCGTCCTGGAGCCCGGCCACGCGGCCGTACGGTTCACCAACCCGTCCACCGGCGGCGACGTCATGCCGACGATCCGCGCCGAGTTCCACCGGCTCAGGGCGGGTACGGCCACCGCGACCCGGCGCGAGGTCGGGTCCTCGGTCTGGCAGGTCTTCCAGGGCACCGGCACCGCCCGCGTGGGCGAGCGGGAGTGGCGGGTGGGCCGCGGCGACCTCTTCGTGGTGCCGTCGTGGGTACCGCTCACCGTGACCTCTGATGGGGAATTGGACCTGTTCCGGTTCAGCGACACACCGATCTTCGAGCGGCTGAACGCCGATCGCGTACATGTGGAAGGACCGCACCAGTGAGGCTTGCCACCATCCGGACCGAGAACGGCACCCGGGCGATCCGCGTCGAGGGCGACCGTTACGCCGAGCTCGACGCCCCCGACGTCGGCGCGCTTCTCGACGCGCCCGGCTGGAGCCGTACGGCCGAGGGCGCCGGAGCGGCGGACCGGCCGCTGGCGGGGGCGGACCTCGCGCCGCTGGTCACCCGGCCCGGGAAGATCTTCTGCGTCGGGCTCAACTACCGCGCGCATATCCTGGAGATGGGCCGCGAGCTGCCGCAGGCGCCGACGCTGTTCGCCAAGTACGCCGAGGCGCTGGTCGGCCCGAACGACCCGGTCGCGCTGCCGCCCGAGACCCGGGCCCTGGACTGGGAGGCCGAGCTGGCGATCGTGATCGGCTCGACCGTGCGGCGCGCCTCCGCCGAGGGCGCCGCCGCGGCCATCGCCGGGTTCAGCGTGCTGAACGACGTCACCGCCCGCGACTGGCAGAACCGCACCAAGCAGTGGCTGCAGGGCAAGACGTTCGAGGGCACCACGCCGCTCGGCCCGGTCCTGGTGACCCCGGACGAGCTGCCCGGCGGCACCGCGCCCGCGCTGGAGATGACCTGCAGCGTCGATGGCGAGCAGGTCCAGAAGGCCGGCACCGACGACCTGGTGTTCGGCCCGGTCGAGCTGGTGCGCTACCTGTCCACGATCATCACGCTGCGGCCCGGCGACGTGATCGCCACCGGTACGCCCGGCGGCGTCGGCCACGCCCGCAAGCCGGCCCGCTACCTGTCCGACGGCTCCCGGCTGGTCACCGAGATCTCCGGCATCGGCCGGCTCGAGAACGTGGTGCGCGCCGAAGCGGTGGCCTGATGGGCGGCTCCCCCGACCCGGCGGTCGCCCGCGCCTGGATGGACGAGGGCACCCGGCTGCTGCTGGAGGCCCTCGACCGGCTGGCCGACGCCGATCTGGACGCGGCGACCGGGCTCCCCGGCTGGACGCGGCGGCACGTCGTCGCGCACGTCCACTTCAACGCCGAGGCCCTGCGCCGCCTGGCGAGCTGGGCTCGTACCGGCACCGAGAACCGGATGTACGCCGGACCCGAGCAGCGCAACGCCGAGATCGAGTCGGGCTCGGCACTGCCCGCCGCAGACCTGCGGGCGCTGGTCCGCGGCTCGGCGGCGGCGCTGGCCGCCGACCTGGACGCGCTGCCCCCGGACGCCTGGGCGAACGAGGTCGTGACCGCGCAGGGCCGTACCGTCCCGGCGACCGAGATCGTCTGGATGCGCACTCGGGAGACCGCCGTCCACGCCGTCGATCTGGACGCGGGCGTGGAGTTCGAGGACCTTCCGTCCGGCCTGGTCGCCGCGCTGATCGACGACATCGTCGCCAAGCGCGTGGCGGGCGGCCAGGGCCCGGCCCTGGCCCGCCTGCTCAGCGGCCGTGGCGGCACCGACATCGGCCCGTGGCTCTGATCGAGTGGCTCTGAGCACGAAGGAGAGCACGACATGAACGAGACCGACGTCGTCGTGATCGGCGGCGGCATCGGCGGGCTCGCCAACGCCCTCGCCCTCGCCTCGGCGGGGCACCGTGTCCGGGTACTGGAACGGGCCCCCGGCTTCACCGAGGTCGGCGCCGGGCTCCAGCTGGCTCCCAACGCCACCCGCATCCTGCGCGACTGGGGGCTGCTGGACGAGGTCATCGCCGCCGGCGTGCTGCCGAAGCGGATCGTCCTCAAGGACGCCGTGGACGGCGCCGAGCTGACCTCGCTGGACCTGGGCGCCGGATTCACCGAGCGGTACGGGGCGCCCTACGTGGTGATCCACCGCAGCGACCTGCTCGACATCCTGCACGCCGCCTGCGAGCGCGCCGGGGTCGAGCTGCTGCCCGGCCGGAACGCCGGGGACGTCGAGGTCGCGGCGGACGGCGTCACCGTCCTGGCCGGCGCGGAGCGGCACCGCGCCGCCGCCGCGCTGGGCGCCGACGGGCTCTGGTCGGGGCTGCGCGGCCGGCTGTCGAAGGACGAGCCGGTCCCGTCCGGGTACGTCGCGTACCGGGGAACGCTGCCCGTGGCCGAGGCCACCCAGGTCGACGACGACGCGCTCACCGATGTCGTCGTCCACTTCGGCCCCAAGTGCCATCTCGTGCAGTACCCCCTGCGGGGCGGCGAGATGCTGAACACGGTCGCGGTCTTCGGCTCGCCCGCGTACGAGCGGGGCGAGGCCGAATGGGGCGGGGCCGGCGAGCTGGACGCGGCGTTCGCCGGAACGTGCGACTCCGTCCAGCGGGGCCTGTCCGGCCTGTGGCGGGACCGGCACTGGCCGATGTACGACCGGCTGCCCATCGACACCTGGGTGGACGGCCGTTTCTCGCTCACCGGCGACGCCGCCCACCCGATGCTCCAGTACCTCGCCCAAGGCGCCTGCCAGGCGTTGGAGGACGCGCACTGCCTGGCGGCCGAGGCCGGCAAGCGGCAGGCCGAAGGGGCACTGGACTGGCCCGCCGCCCTGACGGCCTACGAGTCGGCGCGTACGGCCCGTACCGCACGCGTCCAGTCGTCCGCCCGCGTGTGGGGCGAGCTCTGGCACTGCGACGGCCTCACCCGTTCACTCCGCAACGCCCTGCTGACCGACCGCGAGCTGGACGACTACCGCCACATCGACTGGCTCTACCACCCCTGACCTCAGGTTGACTCGTGGCGTGTTCGCCTATTTCACCGCCCTGGAACGGCGAACACGCCACGAGTCAACGGGAGTGGGGGCGGGCGGGCGGGTAGGCGCGGCCCGGCGGGTAGAGCCAGTGGCGCAGGATCCGGCTGAGGAGCGGCATCAGCACGTACGTGAGCACCGGCACGAGCAGCAGCGGGAACGTCACGGCCTTCAGCGCGACGGGCCAGGTCAGCGTGGGCGGGACGATGATCAGCTGGATCAGCAGGCTCATCGGGTAGACGGCGCAGAAGGTGACGATCACCATCTTCCAGCGCGGCGGTGCCGGGACGGTCTCGCCGGGAAGGCTGAACCAGGTCTCCATGCCCGTGGTGTGCCGCCGGTGCCCCGTGGCGATCCCGTCCAGCCGTTCGAGCCAGCCGGCCCGCTCGTCCGATTCGAGCCAGGCGTGCAGCCGCTCCTCATCGGTGAAGTTGAGCACCGTGTAATAGCGGTGCCGCATGCCTTCGGAATTCAGCCAGGTCGCCCCCAGATGGCCGGGCCAGCGGGCTCCGGCCTGGTTGACACCGCTGGCCCACTTCTCGAAGTCCTTCTCCCGGCCGGGCCGGACGTCCCACGTGAACACCACCGTCACGGTGCCTTCGCCACCGCCGGTGGTGTCCATGTCTCAGACCGGTTCGGGTTCGGGCTGCGGTGGCCCCGGAGTGGGCCCGGGCGCGGGCGGCACCATCGGGCCCGGCCGGGGCGGCTCGGGCCGCGGCTCCGGATGCGGTGCCGGGCGGGGCGCGGGATGCGGAGCGGGCGGCGGAGGCACCGTCCCCACGACCGCGTCCGTTCGCGGGTCCTGCCTCATGAGTCCTCCAACGATGTCGCGTACCGGGTCGGCCAAGGTGCCTTGATACCCACCGGTCCCGGACCTCATTCGGCCGGACGCGATCACGATCGCGGCCGGGTGGCGCTATTTCGCGGGCGAAATGACGGTGATGATCGGTATGCTCCTGCGCGACAGGGTCGTAGCGCAGAGGTCGTCGCGCCTTAGCTGCAAGCTGGAGGACGCCGGTTCGAATCCGGTCGGCCCTGTCACCCTCACTTTGCGCGGATGTGATCAGGAGCTCCCGATGATGCCGGTCGACGCCGACATCGAGACCTGCCTGCGGGTGCTGACCTGGGCCCGTACGGCCGATCCCGGCGATCCGCGCCGGCGCGAGGTGAGCGAGGCCGCCACGCTCCTCTACCAAGTGGCCAGGAAGGCCCGCAAGGTGGAGCGGCGGGCCGAGCGCCGCCATCGGGACCGCGAGCTCCTCGCCGCCACGACCCGCTACCGGGAGCAGGACCCGGGACCGGCCGAGGCACCCGCGCCGCCCGCCGAGCGGGCGACGATAGGGACGCTGAACGAGCCGCGCCGCTGCTATGTCTGCAAGATCCATTACCTGGAGATCCATCCGGACTACCACCTGCTGTGCGCGCCGTGCGCCGAGGAGAACCTCGCCCGCCGGCACGCGCGCTGCGATCTGGCCGGGCGCCGGGCGATCGTCACCGGCGGCCGGGTGAAGATCGGCTTCCAGGTGGCGCTGAAGCTGCTGCGGGACGGGGCCGAGGTCATGGTCACCACCCGGTTCCCGCGCGACGCGGCGCGCCGGTTCGCCGAGGTACCGGACGCCTCCGACTGGATCGGCCGGCTGCACGTCCACGGGGTCGACCTGCTCGACCTGCCCGCGGTGGCCGGGCTGCTGCGCACGGCGCACGAACGGTTCGACCATCTCGACATCCTGATCAACAACGCGGCGCAGACGATCCGGCGGCCCGCCGCGTACCACCGCGAGGTGCGCGCGGCGGAACGGGCGGCGCTGACCGGCCCCGCCGCCCGGATCGAGGTGACCGACGAGCGGGACGGGACCCTGCTCCCCGCCACGACCGGAGCCGAGCCCGCCGCCGTGGAGGCGCTGTTCCCGGCGGGCCGTACGGACGAGACGGGCCAGCCGCTCGACCTGCGCGAGCGCAACAGCTGGAGCCTGCGGCTGCACGAGGTGGACCCCGGCGAGTGGCTGGAGGTCCAGATGGTGAACGCGTTCGCGCCGTTCCTGCTGACCTCGCGGTTGCGCGGGCTGATGGAGGCGTCGCCCTGGCCGGACCGGTACGTGGTCCAGGTCTCGGCGATGGAGGGCAGCTTCTCGCGGCGCGGCAAGACCGTCCGGCATCCGCACACCAACATGGCCAAGGCCTCGCTCAACATGATGACCCGCACGTCCGCCGCCGACTACGCGGCCTCCGGCATCCACATGACCAGCGTGGACACCGGATGGGTCACCGACGAGCGGGCGCATCCCGTCAAGCTCGCGCAGCGCGAGGCGGGCTTCCGGCCGCCGCTGGACGTGATCGACGGCGCGGCCCGGGTGTACGACCCGGTGGTACGCGGCGCCGGTGGCGGCGAGCGGCTGTCCGGGCTGTTCCTGAAGGACTACCGACCGGTGGAGTGGTGATGGCAGAACCGACGCCCGTACGCTGCCCGGCGATCGAGCACCCCGACGTGCCGCTCGCCGACCCGACCGGGCTGGAGCCGCTTCTCGGCCGGCTGGCCTCGCCCGCCGGGGTCGAGGAGGACGAGACGTTCCCGCTCGGCACGTTGCGCCCGGACGGGCGCGTCGATCTGTGCAAGCAGGGGCTGGGCGCGCCGGGCGTCGCCCGCCTGCTGCCCGCCGCCGTGGCCTCCCCGCACGCCGTCCACGTACTGCTGGGCACCAACGCCATCGGCGACGAGGGCGCCCGTACGGTCGCGGACGCGCTGGAGCCCGGCCATGGCCTGGAGACCGTCTACCTCGGCTGCAACCGCATCGGTCCCGAAGGCGCGACGGCGCTGGCCGAGCGGCTGGCCGGGGACGGCACGGTCCGCGCCGTGTGGCTCAAGCGCAACCCGGTCGGCGACGCGGGCGCGCGGGCGATGGCCGGCATGCTCCGCCGCAACGCGGCCGTCCGCACGCTCGACCTGGTCAACACCGGGATCACCGGCGAGGGCCTGCGCGCCCTGGTGGACGCGCTCATCGAGCGTGAAGCGCCGCTGGAACGCCTCGCCCTCGGCGGGAACGGCCTGAGCATCGACGAAGCCGATCTCCTCGCCGCGCTGATCCGCGACGCGGGCGTCCGCGAACTGTTCCTGTCGGCGAACCACCTCGGCGACGCGGGTGCCGCCGTCCTGGCGGGGGCGGCGGATCCGGCCCGTCCCGTACGGCTCGGCCTCGGCGGCAACGGCATCGGCCCCGGCGGAGCCCGCGCCCTGGCCGGGGCATTGGACGGGATCGAGTCGCTCGACCTGGCCCGGCCGCCGTCCGAGCGCGCTCTGGGAGCGCCGCCCAACGCGACCGGCGACGAGGGCGCGGCCGCACTCGCCGCGGCACTGCCCGGCAGCCCGCTGCGCCGCCTGGACCTGCGCCGTACCGGCATCACGGGACGCGGCGCCAAGGCCCTCCTGTCCTCCGTGCCGGACGACACCCCGCTCGAATACGTGGGCCTGGGCCCGGGCGTTCCGCGCAGGGTGAAGCGGGCCTTCGTCCCCCGGCTGCGCCCGGCCGCCCGCCCGCACCCCGACATGCAGGCGATCGGGAGCATCTACCGTTGAGCGGCCCTGCCCGGCACGCCGAGCGGGAACTGGCCGACTGGCGCCGGATCCGCCGCTACGCCGTGCCCCGCTGGATGATCGAGCAGGCCACCGAACGGCGCCTGGCCGGCGACTGGGCGGGCGCCTGCGCGGCGGCCCGGGTCCGGGTCCCCTTCGACCTGCCGTCGGTCGCGAACGAGCACGGCGCCGAGACCGCCGCCGCTCTGGAGGAGGAGCTGCGGCATCTGGCGCCCGACCTGCTGCGCTGGCACCTGCCCAGGTACCGCCACGGCCGCGCCACCATCGCCACGCGCCAGGCGCTCATCCTGGCCGAGTACGGCGAGGTCACCCTGCACGTCCGCACGCCGACGATGGCCGACGGGCCGCAACACCTGACGCTGTGCTTCGAGCCCGTGGCCCCGGAGAGCCACGAGGACGAGTACCTGGAGGACCGCACCGAGGAGATCGACTGGACCGGCGTCCGGCATCTTTGGGACGTCCGCCGCTCGGCCGAGCTGCTCGAACGCTGCGGCGGCACCGATCGCGCACCGTTCTTCCACGCCGACGGCCGCCCGCTCGCCGCCGCCGAGCTCGGCGGCTCCGGCGACGCGGCCGGGCTGGCCGAACGGGTCACGCTGCTCCAGGATCGGGGCGACCTGGAGGCGGCCTTCGCGGCGGCCGGCTTCGAGGTGGACCTGACACCGCCCAACGTGTCGAGCTACTACGACCGTGACCCGCGTCCGGTCCTGACCCGGATGCCGATCGCACTGTCCCGGCTCCTGCCGGAGATCCGCCGGCGCGGCGGCACCCGGCACCGGGCCGCCGCCGCGTGGCCGTTCTCGGTCCAGATCGAGACCGGCCAGCAATCGCGGGTCCAGGTCGTGGCCCAGAAGCCGATGGCCGGCGCTCCCTACGACCCGGAGACGCTGCCCGAGGCGGTCTGGCGCCGACTGCCCGACCTCGACCTGCTCCGGACCGGGGCGATCGGCCCGGACGACCTGCATCCGCTGGTGCGTTCCGCGCTCTTCCCCGCCCTTCCCGAGTCCGCCACCCGGCCTCCCGAATCGTGGCGGCCCGAGCCGGTACGGGTGCGCTGCCGCGGGGAGTGGCACGAGGTCGCCGTCCACGACGGCGACCTGAAGATCCCGCACAGCGACGAGGAGCTGGAGCGCGAGCAGGCGCTCCGTGCGCTCGGCGGTGAGATCGCGGGCTGCTTCACCACGTACGCGGCCTGGCACGGCGCCGAGGGCCGGCTCCCCCGCAGGCTCCGCGACCAGCGGCAGGAGCTGTTCCTGCGCGCCCAGCACGGCGACGCCCCCGGCGTACTGCGCCTGCTGGACGCCGGGGCCGATCCCCGTGCCCGCGACGGCCGCAAGCGCACGCTGCTGCACGTCCTGCACTGGCTCGACCACGAGGAGCTGCTGCCCCGCCTGCTGAAGGCCGGTCTCGACCTGGAGATCGCCGACCAGAACGGCCGGACGCCGCTGCACATGGCCGTCGGCGACCACGGCTCGCCGGAGCTCATCCGGGCGCTGGTGGACGCCGGGGCCCGGATCGACGTGGTGGACGAGATGGAGTTCGGCCTGATCGACTTCATCAAGCGGTGGAAGCGCACCGACCTCGGCTGGCTCCGGGAGCGCCTCGAAGCCGAGTGTCCCGATGCCGGCGGCGCCTTCTGGTCCGCCGAGGAGGGGTACTGATCGGTACCCGGCCCCCTGATCTGGCCGCGTACCAGCGGATCCGCCGGTACGCGGTACCGCGCTGGATGATCGAGGAAGCGACCGAACGCCGGCTGGCCGGTGACTGGCGCGGTGCCTGCGCCGCCGCCGGATTCGACGTCGGCTTGGACCTCGACGGGGTCGCCCGCGAGCACGGCGCCATGGTGGCCGACCGCCTGGCCGCCGACCTGCCATGGCTCGTTCCGGACCTGGTGCGCTGGCACCTGCCCCGGTACGGGGGCGGGCGCACGACCATCGCCCCGCGCCAGGCGATCCTGCTCGCGGGCTACGACCGCATCGACGAGGCGACCGACATTTGCTGCGGCTGCATGTCCCACACCCTGCACGTGGAGACGCCCTCTCTCGTCGAGGGCCCGCAACGGCCGCGCCTCGTCTTCGGGGAGGTCCGCGTGGACAACAGGAACAACCCGCTGCCGGGGCGGGACTGGACGTCCTCACGGCACCTGTGGGACGCCCGCCGTACCGGTGAGCTGCTCGAACGTTGCGGCGGCGGTGACCGGGCCCCGTTCTTCCACCTCGACGGGACGCCGCTCGCCGCCGATGAACTGCCGGCCGCCGATCCCGGCCCGGACGCCCCTGTCGCGCACGTCGAGTGGGCGACCCTCCTGCAGGACCAGGGTGAGACCGAAGCGACGCTCGCCGCCGCGGGCATCTTCCTGGTCGGTACGGGCCAGGACCCGAACTCGCGCCTGCCCGATCTCGACCTGCTGCGCGCCGGGCTGATCACGCCCGAGGAGCTGCATCCGCTCGTCCTCGCCGCGCTGTTTCCAGACCGTACGCCCGCCCGCGTCCCGGCCGAGCCGTCCGGTGACCCGGCTCCGGTTTCCGCGCGGGTCCGCTGCCGGGGCGAGTGGCACGAGATGCGCGTCCGCGACGGCGCGCTCCGCGACCCGCACGGCAGGGACGAGCACGAGCGCGAGCGCGCGATCCGCTCGCTCGGCGGCGCGGTCAGCGGCTGCTTCGCCGTCAGGCAGGCATGGACGGAGGGCACCGGGCGCCTTCCCAAGGCCCTGCGGGCGCGGCGTGACGAGCTCTTCCTGCGTGCCCAGCACGGCGACGCTCCGGGAGTCCTGCGGCTCCTGGACCAGGGCGCCGACCCGCATGTCCGCGACGGGCGCGGCCGGACGCTGCTGCACCACATCCACAAGCTCCCGTGGGAGGAACTGCTGCCCCGGCTGCTGGACGCCGGGCTCGATCTGGAGGAGCGCGACCGGCACGGCCGCACCCCGCTGCACCTCGCCGTCGGCGAGCACGGTTCCGAGGAGCTCGTGCGGGCGCTGCTGGACGCCGGTGCGCGGATCCACGTGGCCGACCGGTACGACCAGTCCGTGGCGAGCGTGATCCGGCGCCGCAACATCGTCCGGCGGACCGGCCGGACCGAGCTGATCTTCCTCGCGGACCGGCTGGCCCGGGAGCGACCGGGCGTCGCGGCCTCGATCCGCTACGACACCTCCGGCCGGATGTACTGAACCGGATGTACTGAGCCGATACCGAGCACGACCGAGAGAGGGCGAACGTTGAACCCGTACCCTGGCGACCCGCTGGCGGCGGCCGACGAGCTGAACGCGCGGGCGCGCGCGTCGCGGACCGAGCCGGCCGAGAGCGCCCAGCACGAGGCGCTCGCGCTCGCGGTCACGGCGAACCTGCCGGTGCTGCTGTGGGGCGAGCCGGGCATCGGCAAGTCCGCGGGCATGGAGCAGCTGGCCGCCGGGCTCGACGTCCCGCTGGAGACGGTGATCGCCAGCGTGCACGAGCCGTCCGACTTCGCCGGGCTGCCGATCATCGGCGACGATCCGGCCACCACGGGCGTGCCGATGGCGCCGCCGGACTGGGCCGTACGGCTGGCCGCGGCCGGGCGCGGCATGGTCTTCTTCGACGAGCTGTCGTCCGCGCCGCCCGCCGTCCAGGCGGCGCTGCTGCGGGTGGTGCTGGAACGCCGGGTCGGCAGCCTGGCGCTGCCGGAGCCGGTACGGATCGTCGCGGCGGCCAACCCGCCGTCCAGCGCGGCCGACGGCTGGCATCTGAGCCCGCCGCTGGCCAACCGCTTCGTCCACCTGTACTGGACGCACGACGCGCGCACGGTCGCGCGCGGCATGGCGGGCACCTGGCCGTCGGTACGGATCCCGCTGGTCGATCCCGGCAAGGCGTCCAGCGCGATCGCACGGGCGCGGGGCACGATCTCCGGTTTCCTGACCGCGCGGCCGGGACTGGCGCACCACCTGCCCACCGACGCGGAGGCGCGGGGCGGGGCGTGGCCGTCGCCGCGTACGTGGGAGATGGCGCTGCGGTTGCTGGCCGCCGGGTACGCGACGGACGCGGGACCGGAGGGCCTGTCGGCGGCGCTGGTCGGGGCCGTCGGGGACGGCGCCGGCATCGAGCTGCTGTCCTACCTGGAGGAGCTGGACCTGCCCGACCCTGACCGGGTACTGGCCAACCCGGACGCCTTCACGCTGCCCAAGCGCGGTGACCGCCAGCTGGCGTTCCTCACCGCCGTCGTGTCGGCCGTCCAGGGCGATCTGAGCCGGCGGCGCTGGGAGGCCGGCTGGACGGTGCTGGCCAAGGCCGTCGACGCGGGCGTTCCCGACGTGGCCGCGCGCGCCGCCGTCGACCTGGCCGCGCTGCGCGACACCGACTGGGCGGTTCCGAGCGGGATCGACGGATTCATCGACATCCTGCGGCTGTCCGGGGCGATGCCGGGCGGAGGCTGAGGTGGATCGCAACAAACTGCTGGCCGCGCGCTACCGGGCGGCGTCCGAGCGCCCGTACCTGGCCTCGGCGCTGTACTCGCTGTCGGTCGTGCCGACCGAGAGCGTGCCGACGATGGGCGTGGACAAGCACTGGCGCTGCTACGTCTCCCCCGCGTTCGTGGACGCGACGCCCGTACCCGAGCTGGCGGGGGTGTGGATCCACGAGGTGGCGCACCTGCTGCGCGACCACCACGGGCGGGCCGCGCGGCTGCCCGCCGCCGACCAGCGCGACCATGGCCGGGTCAACATCGCCCAGGACTGCGAGATCAACGACGATCTCATCACCGACGGGCTGCCGCTGCCCGAGGGGCGGGTCGTGCCCGGAACGTTCGGGCTGGCCGATGGACAGCTGTTCGAGGCCTATCTGCCGAGCATCCCGCCGCAGCCGCATCTCGACTGCGGGTCGGGGGCGCACGGGGTGGCCATGCCGTGGGAGTCGGTCGGCCCGGGGAATCCCATGGTCACCCCGGTCGAGGCGGAGGCGCTGCGGCGCGCCACCGCCGAGGCGATCCGCTCGCGTGTACGGGGCCGCGGCACCGTACCGGGAGGCTGGCGGCGCTGGGCCGAGGAGATCCTGGAGCCGACCGTCGACTGGCGGCGCGTCCTGGCCGGCGCGGTGCGCGAGGCGGTCGCCTGGGCCGGCGGCGCGGTCGACTACACCTACCGGCGGCCGTCGCGGCGGACGGCGGCGATGCGCGGCGTGGTGCTGCCGACGCTGCAGCGCCCGCTGCCCCGGGTCGCGATCGTCGTCGACACCTCGGGCTCGATGGGCGAGGACGATCTGGCCGCCGCGATGGCCGAGGTCACCGGCGTGCTGCGCGAGGTGGGCGTGCGCGGCAACCGGGTCAGCGTGCTGGCCTGCGACGCCGACGTGCAGGCCGTGTCGCGGGTGACGTCGGCCGACCAGGTCACGCTCGCGGGCGGCGGCGGCACCGACATGCGCGTCGGGATCGCCTCCGCCCTGGCGTCGCGCGACAGGCCCAACGTGGTGATCGTGCTCACCGACGGGCACACCCCGTGGCCGGACGAGCCCGCCACCTGCCGCCTGATCGCCGCGCTCGTCGGCACCGATCCACCGGACCCGCCCGCCTGGGTGGAGACCGTACGGCTCGGCGATCCTGCGGGATACTCGGCACCACGTTCCTGAGCCGGAGGGCAACCGCCATGAGCAGCGCCGCGCACGACGACATCACCATGCCTGGACGGCCCCGCCTGGAGGAGGTCGGGGACGGCGTCTTCGCGTACCTGCAGCCGGACGGGACCTGGTGGATCAACAACACCGGCTTCCTGGTCGGCTCCCGGGGCGTGATCAGCGTGGACGCGTGCTCCACCGAACGGCGCACCCGCGCCTACATCGAGGCCATCCGCACCGTGACGGACCGGCCGGTCCGGACACTGATCAACACCCATCACCACGGCGACCACACGTTCGGCAACCACCTGTTCGCCGGGGCCACCGTCGTCGGCCACGAGGAGACCCGGGCCGGCGTGCTGGCCTGGGGCGAGCCGGTGGCCGCGCCGATCTGGACCGACGTCGACTGGGGCGCGTTCGCGCTCGAGCCGCCGTTCCTCACCTACACCGAGGGCGTCACGGTCTGGGCCGACGATCTGCGGTGCGAGGTACGGCACGTGGGCACGCCGGCGCACACCACCAACGACTCGATCGTGTGGATCCCGGAGAAGAACCTGCTGTTCTGCGGCGACCTGCTGTTCAACGGCGGGACCCCGTTCCTGCTCCAGGGTTCGGTGGCCGGGGCCATCACGGTGCTGGAGGACGTCATCGCCCCGCTGGGCGCCGAGACGGTCGTTCCGGGACACGGGCCGGTGGCGGGGCCGGAGCTGATCGACCAGGTGCTGGGCTACCTGCGGTTCATCCAGGCGACGGCGAAGGCCGGCAAGGAGGCGGGCCTGGCCCCGCTGGAGGCCGCCCGCGAGACCGACCTCGGCCCGTACGCGGGGCTGACCGACCCCGAACGGCTCGTCGGCAACCTGCACCGCGCGTACAGCGAGCTGGAGGGCGCCCCGCTGGGCGCCCAGATCGACACGCTGGGCGCGCTGTCCGACATGATCACCTACAACGGCGGCCGCCCGCTGACCTGCCGCGCCTGACCTGCCGGGCCTGACCTGCCGCGGCTGAGGGGGCCGGTCAGCCGTTGCGGACCATCAGCCACTCGGCGTCCTGCACGTAGTACTTGAAGTCGGCGCGCAGCGCGCCGACGACCGCCGACATGTGCCAGGCGCCCCAGACCACGGCGATCTTGACGGGCTCGGTGTAGCGCTCCCGGTGCAGCGTGCCGAGCGTCTTGACGAGCCGCCCTTCCCGCCGGTCCTCGGAGCCGTCCTCCTGGTGCTGGTCGTGGCTTTCGGCCTCATCGAGGTCGGAGAGACCGCGCGGGTCGCCGTAGCGTCCCTGCACGCGCATCCAGACGGCCGCGACCGTGTCCGCCGCGGTCTCGGCGAGCCGTTCCAGATCGGACCGCTCGCGGCCGGGCGGCCGCGGTGGCCGCTCGTACTCCCAGATGACCGGGACGCCGAGCGACTCCAGGTCGAGCCCGTGGATCTGGTCGACCAGACGGTCGTAGCGGAGCCTGGCCATCCGCTCCTGCATGGGCAGCGTCCCGGTCGGCGTGCCCTCGGCGACGATGACCGCGCAGCCGGACGCCCGCGCGGCCACCTCGTCGTAGAACGACTGCTCGCCCACATGGACCATGGGGAACAGCACGAACTGCAGCGGCGTCGTCCGGCGGCCGAGCGTCAGCACGGACGACCGGACGCCGATGACACTGGACTCGATGAACTGCATGTAGCGCCCCCTGCGACGGCCGGCCCACCCTCGCAAGTATCCCCCGGATCACCTCATATCGGCGGCCGTGATGAGGTGCAGTTGCGCGTCCGTCCAGGTCCGGGTCATCCGGTACGGGTCGTCCCCGTCGAGCGCCGCGCCGAAGGCGCGCAGCAGTCCGGCGGCCGTGGCCAGCCCGGTGGCCGCAAGCTGCTCGGCGGCCCGGCCGGCACGCGTACGGGTCCCGGCCGGCAGGTGCCGGAGGCCGCGGTGGGCCGCGTCGGCGCACACGTCGAGCGCGGTGGCCAGCGCCTCGGTCAGCGGATCGCTCCGCTCGCCGCCGTACGCGTCGAGCGCGGTGCCGCCGTCGCCGGGGGCGAGGTCGGGGACCACGACGCCGTCGGTGGTCATGACCGCGATCGGGTCCACCACCAGGGCTCCCCTGGCGCGCCGGACCGGCCCGCTGATGTAGAGCGGCTCACCGCGCTCGCCGGTGAGCGCCTCGGCCAGATGGTCGAGCGCGCCCGGACTGTACGGCGAGTACGTGGCCGACACCGAGCCCGTGACGCCCTCGGCGTCGCTGAACGCAGCCGTGAGCCGCTGGTCGCCGGGGCTGTAGCCGATGTCCTGGACCTTGGCGACCTCGACGACCCGGATGGACTCGGCCTCCACGCGCGGCCGGACGAGGCGGGGCGGCTGGGCGTCCAGCTCGCGTTCCAGCGTCCGCAGATCGCGGGCCAGGACCGTGCCGGGCAGGTCGCTCCAGGCGCCGCCGACCGGGGTGACCGTCGTCTTGGACACCCGGCCGGTGCCGAGCCGTACGACCCGGCTGGGGCTGCGGGTGGCGTTCTCGGAGACGACGTTGGCCGTGGCCAGCGAGCGCAGCGGCGCGCCCGCGATCCGGCGCGGGGCGATGTCGTGCCCGTACAGCCGCTGGTCCCCGGTGGCGTCCCAGCGCCGCTTCAGGACCAGGACGATGCCGCTGGCGGCGTGCGCGAGGAAGACGTCGGCGGTGCGTTCCGCGTCGTCCCCGCCGACGCGGCAGCCGAGCGCGGTGAGCCGTACGCGGCGCAGCGGGGTCTCGGCGGTCTCGTTGGTGCCCAGCACCTGCGAGCGCGGGCTGCCGCTCCCGTGCAGGGCCGCACGGTGCCGGGCGTGGACTTCGGTGATCAGCGCCGCGAGCCGCGCGGGCTCGTGGCCGGCGCCGCGGTCGCGGTACGCGGCCAGCTGCCCGGCGATGTCGTCGAGCGTGGCGGCGGGCCAGTGCAGGTTCTTGGCGGTGAGCTCGCGCGACGCCCGGTGCAGCGCGGTGCTCAGTACGGGGCCCGCGTGCATCGTCCCGTCCAGCAGCACCTGGTCGACGGTCTCCAGTACCGCCTCCAGACCCGAGCCGGTGGCGTCGCCCGCGGCCTTGCCGCCCACGTCCACCCGGACGTTCTCGCCCTGGAGGCCCCGCTCGTCGGCGACCCGGAAGGCCCAGACGGCGAGCGCGATGACCTCGCCGCGCATGGCCGCGACGGCGTCGGTGTGCACGTACCCGAACTCGTCCGGCACCAGGAACCGCACGGTGCAGGTCGGCAGCTCCACGGCGGCGACCGGGTCGGTCTCCGAGGGACGGTGGACGCGCGCCGCGTAGCCGGACCTGGCCGTACGGCGGGCAGCCGTGAGGGCACGTTCGCCTAGGACGCGGGCCAGCGCCTCGTCGTCATAACTCCCGGGAGACCAGTCCTTGTAGGCCGGAGCCTCGGGGGTCCCGGCCGCTGTGGCGGTGCTCTCCTCGGGGGCGTCGTCCTCGGCGGAGCCCGCGGCCTGCCGCTGGTAGGCCAGGACGAGCCCGATCTGGTGACGGCAGACGCCGGTGGCCGCGCACGTACAGGTCGCGCCTTCGAGCCCGCCGCCGCCGGGCAGCGTCGTCCGTACCTCGTCGGGGAACGCGCCGCTCACGGTGCCGTCGTCCGCGACGGCCACCTCCGGGACGTTCCCGGCGTCCAGGTCCTTGGCCGCGCGCTTGACCAGCCCCCGGTTGGCGAGGGAGGCGAGCGAGTCGGGGGTGAGGGCGAGCAGGTCGGTACGGGTCATCGGCCGATCCGTTCGGCGACGAAGGCCGCGAGTTCGCCCGGCGTCATGGCGCCGATGTGGGCGCCGACGTTGGCGAGCCGCTGCGCCAGGTCGCGGTCGTAGGAGGGGTTGGCCTCCTCGTCCAGCGCCGCCAGCCCCAGTACCTGGGTGCCCTGCTCGGCCATCTGCTTGACCGTGCGGATCAGCCGGTACTCGTCGCCGCCCTCGTAGAAGTCGGTGACGACGGCGACGATGGCGCGGCGCGGGTTCTCGATCAGCCCGGCGCCGTACTCGACCGCCTTCGCGATGTCGGTGCCGCCGCCGAGCTGGACCTTCATCAGCAGCTCGACCGGGTCGGTGACATCGGAGGTGAGGTCGACCACGTTGGTGTCGAAGGCGATCAGATGGGTCTTGAGGCCGGGCAGCCCCCACAGGCAGGCCGCGGTGACCGCGGAGTGGATCACCGAGCTCAGCATCGAGCCCGACTGGTCCACGATCAGGATCATCTGCCACTGGTCGAGGCTGCGCTTGGTCCGGGACATGAAGTGCGGATGCTCGATGTAGAGCCGCTTCTCGTCCGGCCGGTAGTGCCCCAGGTTGGTGCGGATCGTCCGGTGGAAGTCGAAGTTGCGCGCCTGCTTCCACTGGCTCGGCCTGCGCGAGCGGGTGCCGTGGAACGCCTTGCGCACCTCGGTGGCCATCTTCCGCAGCAGTTCCTGGACGACCTGGTCGACGATCCGCCGCGCCAGCGCCAGCACCTCGGGGTTCATCAGGTGCTTGGTCCGCAGCACGGCGCGCAGCAGCGTCGGATTGGGCTCGATGCGCTCCAGCACGGCCGGGTCGGTGACGACCTCGTGGATCTCGTAGCGCTCGACCGCGTCGCGCTCCAGCCGCTCGATGGTCTCCTTGGGGAACAGCTTGTGGATGCTGTCGAGCCAGTCGACGGTGTTGAGGATCGAGTCGCCGTCCCCGGCGGACCGCTCGCCGGACGGCTTGTTCCCGCCCTTGCGCACGCCCCGCTGCTCCAGGTCGGAGTCGCGCCCGTACAGCCAGCCGAGCGCCTGGTCGCGCCCGGCCGCCTGGGCTCCGAGCGCCCCGCAGGCCCCCTCCGCCGGGCTGCCCAGGATGAGCCGCCAGCGTTCGAGGCCCGGATCGGGCTGGGTCATACCGTTTCCTTTCGCACCATGTCGTCCGCCGTGCCCGCCGCGCCGGCCGCATCGGCCGCGTCGGCCATGGGCCCCAGGCCTTCGGCGGCCAGCAGCCGGTTCACCCGCTCCTCCAGGGCGCGCCCCTCGACCAGGACCATCGGGTTCTTGGGCGCCCGCAGCAGGGCGCGGGCCGAGCCCTGCACGCCCCGGCGGTCCAGCAGCCGGCGGGCGATCGTCTCGCGCTCGCGCGGCGGGAAGAACTCGAACGCCTGGCGCAGCGCGGGCAGCGCGATCAGGAAGTCGGTCTCGGCCAGCCCGACGATCATCTCGTCGAGCACCGTGAGCACCCCGCGCGCCGCCGGCGCCCCCGCCTTCGCGGCCGCTCCGGCCTGCTCGCCCTCTTCGGCGATCACTTCGTCCCTGGCCAGCGCGAACAGCCCCGCCAGCCAGTCGCCGAGGGTGTCGGGCAGGGCGGCCCCGAGCACCGCGCGGGCCGGATCGGCGGCGGCGCCCATCGACCAGCCCAGCCCGAACGCGGCGCCGCGCAGGTCCGGGGGCGCCTCGGACTGGACGCTGACCCGCGCGGCGACGGCGAGCGCGGCGTCGCGGTCCAGGTCGAGCGAGCCGGCGGCGTGCAGCAGCGCGTCCCGGGTCGCGGCGAGCGCGTGCAGCCGGCGCAGGTCGGCCGGTCCCGGGCCGCCGCGCACGCCTTCCACCAGCCACAGCACGCGCGTCACGCAGCCCTCGATCACCCGACCGAACAGCGGGCTCCCGGCCGTTCCGAGCAGCCGGTCGTGCCGCCACAGGCCGAGCGTCGTGCCGAGCACGTCGCCCAGCCCGCCCAGCTCCGAGGCGCCCGCGATGGCGGCCTCGATCGTTCCGGCGATCCGGTCGGACAGGTCCGTGCAGCCGCACAGCGCGGCGTCGAACAGCACGCCGGCCAGCCGCCCGGCATCGCTGCCGGCGTCGGCGACGCGCTCCTCCAGAACGGCCGCCGCGGCGTCCTCCAGCGTCGCGCCGTACGCGCCGGCCTCGATCATCGCGGGCAGCCGGTCGTCGCTCGGCTGGAGCGTCCACTTCTCTTCCAGGACGGGCTCGGCGCCGGTGCCGGGGCCGGAGATCCGCTCGAAGCCGGGGATCCGCAGCACCCGCAGCCGGTGCAGGACCCGGCTGCGTACCAGCCCCCGGTCGTCGGTGAGCCGTACGGTCACGGGGCCTTCGCCGTCGAGCTTCAGCCGTTCGAGCTCGATCTTCACCTCGTGCAGCAGCGGCGGCGCGGGCGTGCCGGGCCGGAGGCGCCCGACGCGGCCGCCGCTCAGCGCGCCGACCATCTCGGCCACCGCCGGGTGCGCGCCCGGGTCGAGCGGGCCGCGCGTGGTCCAGGGCAGCCGCTGCTCCAGATCGTCGGTGACCAGCGCGGCGACCAGCCCGTCG
The DNA here is from genome assembly GCF_044326315.1 of Actinomadura sp. 9N407. Taxonomy (NCBI): domain Bacteria; kingdom Bacillati; phylum Actinomycetota; class Actinomycetes; order Streptosporangiales; family Thermomonosporaceae; genus Actinomadura; species Actinomadura sp. 9N407. The sequence goes on from NZ_JBIRAW010000011.1 coordinate 204,410, forward strand.
AGCAGGTCGGTACGGGCGGGTGCGGCGTGGCCGCGCAGCCTGGCCAGGCCTTCGGTGAGGGTACGGGCCGCGATCAGGTCGGCGGTCGAGACCGGCTGGCGGCGCTTGCGGAGCCGGGCGACGACCAGCTCGGTCAGCCCTGCGGCGGCGGCCTCCGCGCCGCCCTCCCACAGCCGCTGGTAGTACTCGGGCGAAGGCATCCCGGACTGGTAGCCGGTGAACGCGTCCAGGCGCTGGAACGAGTACGGCACCAGATAGCTGCCCCCGATGGCGCGCTCGGGTGGCGCGGGCACCTCCGGCCAGCCCTTCTCGTCCCCGACCGGGCCCGCCTCGACCAGGCGGCGGATCGCGGCGCGGTGGAATCCGCCGGTGATCACCACGATCGGCCGGTCGCCCGCGTCGGCCACCGCCGCGCGGACCCAGCGGGCCATGTACGCCTCGCGCGCGGTGTCGTCGTCCCCGGCCTCGGACTCGCCCCGGACGAGGTCGAAGTACGCGCCGAGCCGTTCCTCCAGGGTGTCCTCGTCGTCGGTCCCCTCGAACATGTGGTCCCAGAGGGTGTCGGTGTTGTCGACGGCGAACGCCTCGCAGAGCCGCTCGGTGACCTGGGCGTAGCGCTCGTCGGCGTCGGCGTAGCGGTTGCGCCGGTCCGCGAACGCCGGGTGCCAGGCGGGCAGGTCGATGAACCGCACGTCGGCGTCCGCTGCCCGTCCCTCGGTCAGCGCGACCCACTCGGGAGAGTAGGCGCAGAACGGCGACCACGAGCCGTGCACGCGCGCCTCGTCCTTGTAGTGGCTGTAGATCGCGACCGGCAGTTCGTGGCCGAGCAGCAGCTCGTCCAGCCGGGAGCTGAAGTCGGCCGGCCCCTCCACCAGCACGTACGCGGGCTTCAGCCGCCTGATGGCGCTGCGGACGAGACGCGAGCAGGCGGGGCTGTGGTGCCGTACGCCGATATAGGTGATGCCCGCCGTGCGGCGGGCGTCCGCCGGGCGGGTGTCCGTCGCGGCCATCAGCCGGGCAGCACGTGGCGGGCCGCGTGCAGCGCCTTCCACTGCGTGCCCTGGCGGCGCGGCGCCTGCTGCTCCAGGTAGCGGCGCAGCCGGGCCAGATCCTCGGGGTTGTCCTTGGCGCCCGCGCCGGCCAGGCATTCCACGATGTCGGCCGCGGTGCCCTCCTCGCCGCGCAGGAACCAGCCGCGGATCCCGACCGCGTGCGCGACCGAGACCGCCTCGGCGGTGCTCATCACGGTCGACAGCCGGTCCATCGACTGGCCGTTCTCGGTCTTCCCGGTCCGCAGCTCGCGGAACGTGGTGACCAGCACCTCCAGCACGTCCCGGCGCGGCGGGACCCCGACGCCGGACTGCTCCAGCAGCCGGGTGGCCTCGCCCTCCACCAGGTCCAGTTCGGTGGCGAAGTCGGAGATGGGGAACACGGTCTCGAAGTTGAACCGCCGCTTGAGCGCGGCGCTCATCTCGTTCACGCCGCGGTCGCGGGTGTTGGCGGTCGCGATGATGTTGAAGCCCTCGCGGGCGAACACCATCGCGTCCGGGCCGCTCAGCTCGGGGATGCCGAGCACCCGGTCCGACAGCGGGGACAGCAGCGAGTCCTGGACCTCCAGCGGGCAGCGGGTGATCTCCTCGAACCGCACCAGCTTGCCGTCCGCCATCCCGCGCAGCAGCGGCGCGGGCACCAGCGAGCGCGTGGACGGCCCTTCGGAGACCAGCAGCGCGTAGTTCCAGGAGTACTTGATCTGGTCCTCGGTGGTGGCCGCGCCACCCTGGATGGTCAGCGTGGAGTCGCCGCTGACCGCGGCGGCGACCAGCTCCGACAGCAGCGACTTGGCCGTACCGGGCTCGCCGACCATCATCAGCCCGCGGCTGGTGGCGAGCGCGACCAGCGCGCGGTCGATCAGCGACGGGTCGCCGACGAACTTGCGCCGCACGCCGCGCCCGGGGTCGCCCATGATGAAGCGGCGGGCCGCCTCCAGGCTCAGCGCCCAGCCGGGCGGGCGCGGGCCGGTGTCGTCCTCGCGCAGCCGGGCCAGCTCGTCGGCGTACCGTACCTCGGCGGGGGGCCGCTGCAGCTGCTGCTCATCCTGCCCGGACGACTCAGCCTTTTCGGTGGTCTTAGCGGTCATTGTCCTATTCTCCTGCTGAAACGTTGCCTGCTGGAACGGCGCCTGCGGGAACGGTGCCTCGGGGACGGTACGGGTCAGAGCGCGGCGGCGGCCAGCCAGGTGAGGTCGGCCAGGACCTCGGAGGCGGTGACCGGGTCCAGTTCGCCGAAGGTACGGGTCGTGCCCGTGGTCGATGGGCCCCGGTGTGGCCGGTAGTCGGTCGGGTGGTCGTTGATCCAGACGTGCTCGAGCGTCTGGTCGCCGCTGTCCTCGACCACGCCGACGCTGATCCCGTAGTGCAGGTCGATGATCACGTGCAGGCGGCCGGGGACGGGCTTGGAGATCCACCGCTCGCCGCCGGCGTCCAGCGGCATGCCCCGTTCCCAGCCGCGCCCGACCAGGCCCAGCACCGAGTAGACCGGCACCGTGATCTTCTCGAACCGGGCCAGCGTGCCGGCCGCGCGCTCCTCGTCGGTGAGCGTGTGCACCTCGCGCCCCAACTGCGGGAACGGCTGCAGGATCTCGTAGTCGGCCAGCACGTCCGACCAGGCGGCGACGCTCTCGCCGAGTTCGAGCGGGTGCGCGATGCCGATCGCCGCCGAACCGGGCAGGTCGAACGCCTCGTCCTCGACATCGGCGAGGCTGCGGTCCTCGGCGATCCGGAACGCCGTCGTCGTGCCGGCGTCCTCGGCGATCCAGATCAGCCGCCGGGCGATGTGCCACATCAGCGGGTGGGCGACGAAGAGCGTCCGGAACTCCCCGGGCGTCCAGCGCCGCCGCCCCATGGCCGATTCCAGCCGATTGACCTGGTCGGACGCGATCGTCCTGATGTCCTTCTTCAGGCCCGCGAACGCCTTGTACGCGGCGTTCGCCGTCTCCTCGTCGTCCTTGACCCCGGGCTTGGGCAGGGCCTTGCGCCGCTTGCCGTCCTCGTCGGTCACGTACGGCTTGAGCTGCTCGTCGAACCCCACGTGGAAGCGGCGGGGACCGTAGTCGAGCGTCATGCCGCCGTCGGCGTCCAGCCCGAAGTCCGGAACGAGCCGGTCGGCGAGCTGCTCGGAGGTCAGCTCCAGTGCCGTCGCGACCTCCTCGATCTTGTCCTGAGCCCGCGCCTTCAGCCCCTTGAACTTCACCTTCTGCGAGATCCCGTGCAGGTGCAGCAGCGCCACCTCGGAACCGATCTCGGCCAGCACGTCCAGCCCGTTCACGGCCTTCTGGTGGCCGCCGACCCCAGGCCAGGCGCGGATCACGGGTGTGAGGCGCCGGACGGTCTCGTCGTCACCGAGCCAGGCCAGCTGCTGCAGCGCCCAGCCGTCCTTGGACGGCGCGCCCTGCTCCTCCCACTGGCGGAACACGCCCCAGGAGAACTCGGCCAGCGACTCCGGATCGCACAGCTCGCGGACCGCGTCGACACCCGCGTACATCTCGCCCGGCTTGGACATCGCCAGCATCGTGATCAGGTGCCCGGCCGCCTCGACCGGCAGCGCCGCGTCCCGCCCGCGCATCAGCATCTGCGGCAGCAGCACCGGATCGGCCCATGCCGACGGCTGCGGGATCTTCGCCGGAAGCCGGTCGAGCGGATCGGTCTCCAGCAGCACCGCGATCGCGTCCGCCGCCGCATCGCCGTGCGCCTCCCGCGCCGCCGTCACGATCGCCTCAGCGCCCACCCGGGCCGCGATCAGCAGCAGCGCGCCCTCGGCCTGGCGGCGCTCCTTGCCCGCCTTGCCCAGCGCGGCCGGGAACAGCAGCCGCGCCCCGTCGACGCCGTGCCGGGCGAACCAGGCCATCGCGGGCACCCTGGCCGACTTGACCCGGTCGACCAGCTCGGCCATCAGGGCCGCGACGTCCGCGTGCAGGTACGGGAAGAGGACCCGGACATTGGTCGCGGGGTTCGACCGTGCGGCCCGCATCACCAGCGGCAGGGCGTCGGTCTCGTACCGGCCGGCGAGGCACCTCAGCCAGGGCAGATCGTCCGCGTCCCAGTAGGACTTGCCGCCCCAGCCGCCGAGCAGCGGCCGGACCAGCTCGTCCGGCCCCGACGTCATCAGGTGGAGCTGGGCGTAGCCGTGCATCCTTCCGGATTTGAGCTTCCTGAACTCCTCGGTCCAGTCCGTACCTTCCGGGAAGTCGACCCCCCAGCGCGCCGGGACCCGTACCGACCAGGCCTCGCGCTCGCCTTCGGCCCAGTGCATCCCCGGCTCGACGGCGGGGGTCAGGCCCGCGATGACGACCGGCTTGGCGGCCGTGCGGCGGTTCGTCCAGGGCGGCTCGACCAGCAGGCGCGGCAGCGCGTCCACCGGCGCCTGCGGCACCCGCGTGTTCGACGCCGAGATCGTCTCGATCAGCTCCCGGCTCTCCTCGGCGAGACCGGGCACCATCTCGGCGGCCAGTTCCGGATGGGACAGCAGGTGCCCGCCGAGCACCTCGGCGAGGCCGGCGGCGCGCTTGGCGTCGCCCCCGGCCCGGGCGTCCGCGACCGCGGCGGCCAGCAGCCGGAGCGCCCGCCCGGGGAACCGCCTCATCGCGTCGAGCAGCGCCGGCCGCACGTACTTCTCGTCCAGCCGATCGGTCAGGACCGTGAACGCCTCGTCGGTGGGCAGCAGCGCCACGACCTCCACGAGCCGCTGCCGCTCCTTCGGCTCGACACGGCCCCGGTCGAAGCTCTCGACGAGAACGGGCAGCACGTCCGCGCCGAGCCCGTCGACCATGGTCGCCATCAGCTCGACCGAGACGCTGTTCCAGTACAACTGGACCCTCAGCACGTCGAGATGCTCGGCGGCGCCGATGCTCAGCAGCATCTGCCAGCGGTGCTTGTCGTTCCGCCATGCCGCACGCTCGTTGCAGCACTCCAGCATCCAGTCGTGCCGGGTCGGGACGAGGTACGAGACCGCGAGCCGCCGATCAGGCGTGTCCCGCAGACCGGCAAGGCGTTCCACGGCCGCGTCGTACTCGGCCTGCTCGGCGACCGCCAGCATCCCGCGCATCCGGCGCCCGCAGCCGGCGGCGTCCCCGGTCAAGGCCGCGCCGGGCCGCTCCTGGGCACCGTACCCCAGGCTCTTCTCCGCACCCATGTGCCGCCGCATGATCTGCGTCGAGTCGAGCCGCAGCACCGCGCACGCCGCGAAGGGCAGTCCGTGCTCCAGGACCCAGGCGTCAAGGAAGGTCTTCAGTACGACCGACAGGTCGCGTACCCGCGACGCGTACGCGGCCACCAGCGCGACCACCGCGGCACCGGCCGGGTCGGCCTCGCCGTCCAGGTAGCGGCGCGCGGCCTCGGTGAGGTGCTGTTCCCCGTACTCACCGGCCAGCATCGTGCCGAGGGCGTCCTTCGACTCCCCGACATACGCGCGGGCCTTCTCGACGGCCGACTTGGCCACCTTGACCTGCGGCCCGGGCGCACCCCCGCGCCGCGCGTGCAGGTGCCGACTCCATGCCTCCGGAACCGTCAGCGTGTTCTCGTTCATGCTCCCTCGTTCTTGCCGGTGAGTGCGGTGAGGTCGGCCAGGACCTCGGAGGCGGTCACGGCGTCCAGCGCGCCGAAGAGGTACCGGGGCGCGCGGCCGTACGGGTAGCGGGTGGGGCGGTCGTCGATCCAGACGTTATGGAGGGTCTGGTCGCCGCTCACGTCGATGTAGCCGGCGGTGATCCCCGGGTCCAGATCGACGACGACGTGCAGGCCGCCCGGAACGGGCTTGGAGATCCAGTTCTCGAAGCCCGCGTCCTGCGGTACGCCACGGACCCAGCCGCGCCCCACCAGGCCGAGGAAGGCGCGCACCGGCAGTGTGACCTGCTCGAACCGCTCCAGCCGGCCGGCCACGCGCTCTTCCTCGGTCAGCGCGTGCACGCCCCGTCCCAGCTGCGGGAACGGCTGCAGGATCTCGTAGTCGGCGAACACCTCCGCCCATGCGGCGCGCTCCTGTGCCGACAGCAGGACCGGGTGGACCATGCCGATCTCGGCCTGTTCCGGAAGGAGGAGGGCCTCGTCCTCGACGTCGGCGAACGTCCGGTCCTCGGCGATCCGGAACGCCGTCGCCGTGCCGCCGTCCTCGGCGATCCAGAGCAGCCGCCGGGCGATGTGCCACATCAGCGGATGGCGGTAGAAGAAGTCGCGGAACTCCCCGGGCGTCCAGCGCCGTCCCGCCACCATCGCCGACTCCAGCCGGCCGATCTGGTCGGCGGCGACCGTACGGACGTCCTTCTTCAGGCCCGCGAAGTCCTTGTACGCGGCGGGCGCCAGCTCCGGGTCGTCCTTGGCACCCGGCTTCGGCAGCGCCTTGCGCCGCTTGCCGTCCTCATCCACCACGTACGGCTTGAGTTGCTCGTCGAAGCCCACCGCGAACCGGCGCGGGCCGTAGTCGAGGACCATGCCGCCCTGCTCGTCCAGGCCGAAGTCCGGTACGAGCCGGTCCGCGAGCTGCTCGGCCGTCAGGCCCAGCCCCGCCGCGACCTCCTCGATCTTCTGCTGCGCCCGCGCCTTGAGCCCCTTGAACTTCACCTTCTGCGCGATCCCGTGCAGGTACAGCAGCGCCACGTCGGAACCGATCTCCGCCAGCACCTCAAGCCCGGCGACCGCCCGGTGGTGCCCCTCCTCCCCCGGCCACGCCCTGATCACCGGCGCCAGCCGCCGTACGGTCTCGTCGTCGCCCAGCCATCCGAGCTGCGCCAGCGCCCAGGAATGCGCGGCGGGCGAGCCCGCGGCCCGCCAGGCCTCGAAGACCGCCCAGGCGAACTCCGCCAGCGACTCCGGGTCGCACAGTTCCAGCACCGGCTCGAGACCTGGATGTACCTCACCCGGTCGCGACATCGACAGGATCGCGATCAGATGATCGGTGGCCGGGATCGGCAGCGCGCCCCGTCCGCCCCTGAGCAGCACCTGCGGGAACAGATGCGCGCTCGCCCACCGCTCAGGCTCGTCCCGGCCGGACGGGCGCAGTGCCATCGGGTCGACGGCCAGCAGGTCCGCGACGGCCCCGGCGGCCTCGTCGCCGTACTCCCGCGCCGCCGCGACGACCGCCTCGGCGCCATGCGCGGACGCCACCAGCCGCAGCGCCGACTCCGCGTCCAGCCGGGCTGGTCCGGGCTTGCCGAGCGCGGCCGGAACGAGCATCGGCACGCTTTCGAGGCCGTGCCGCTCGAACCACGCGTGCGGCACGGCTCGCCGCGTCTTGCGCCGCCTCGCCCATTCGGCCATCTGCCGGGCCACCCAGGCGTCCAGGACGGGCATCAGCAGCTCGGCATTTTCGGCGGAGTGCTCCTTGACGGAGCGCAGGAAGGCCGGCAGCGCGTCGGCCCCGAACCGGGCCACGATCGGCGGCATGAAATCGTCCGCCCACACATAACCCGGGTCCCAGTCGGCCAGCAGGGGCCGTACCAAATCCACCGGCGCCGACAGCGCGATCCTGCGCGCATCCCCGCGCGCCTGGGTCTCCAGCCGGAAGGCCGCCGCCACGTCCTCCCGGTACTCCTCCGCAGGCGGCGCGTCCTTGCCCCACCGCTCCCGTTCACCAGGTGCCCAGTGGAGGGTCGCGCCCGCCGGCGGAGCCAGCTTGATGATGATCGGCTCACGGACCTCCTGGTCACGGAGCCAAGGCGGATCCACCAGGAACGAGGGCAGAACGTCCACCGGAGCGTCCGGCACCCGGCCATCGGCCTCGATCAGCTTTTCGGCGGCCTGGCGCGACTCCTCGTCCAGCTCCGCGACCCGTTCGCGATGGAGCCGCAGGTGAGCGGTCAGCAACCCGGAGTCTTCGCCGGTACGGGCCATGAGGCGGATCGCCCGTACCGGGAACCGCTCCATCGCCGCCAGCAGCGGCCCGTCGGCAGCCCGGTCGCCCTCGCCGTGGAGCCGGACCAGTATCTCCATGGCCTCGTCCGAGGGCAGCACGGCCAGAGCGTCCAGCGCGATTCCCCGGTAAGAAACGGGCCCGGCGGCCACCTCCCGCAGCAGCCGCACGGCCTCCACTCCGGCGCCGTCCACGAGAGTGGCGACGATGTCGTCCCCGAGCCGAGCCCAGTTGCCCGGAAGGTACCGGTCGACGAGGGCGGCATGCTCCGCACCCGCCGAGCAGGCCAGCATCCACCAGAACCCGTGGGCATCGGAGTCCGCGAAGCACTCCTCGACCCAATCGGTCCTGGCGGGCATCAGGTAGGCGGCACTCAGCCGCTGTCTCGGGGTCTTCCTGAACTCCGCGAGCGCGGCCTCGGCGTCCCGGTGCTCGCCATCGGAGGCCGCGGCCAGGAACGTCCGCAACCGGCGTCCCGCCTCCTGTTCCCCTGTCCACCACGCGTTGGCATGCTTTCCCAGGTTGCGCCACACATGGGTGACATGGGAGTACGTGCTGCGCGGATAGGTCGCCAGATCGCCAAGGTGGGCGAACGCGCAGGCCGCGAAGCCGACCCCGTGCCCTGCCGCCCAGGCGTCCACGAACGAGCAGGCGCTGCGCGGGTCCTGCCAGCCGTCGAGCTCGGCGATGAGGACCCCCACCACGGCCGCGCCGAGCGGATCGGCCTCGCCGCCCAGATACGCCCGCGCCCGCGCGGCCAGCTCCGGGTCGGTCTTCTCCGACTCGAGAACCTGCTGGATCCGCGGGGAGGACTTCCGCACCTTCCCCGCGATCCGTTTCGCGGCCGAGGCCGTCGGCGTGATCTCCGGGACCACCGTGCCGCCACGCCGCGGATGCAGCAGCCGGAACCAGGAGTCCGGGATCATCAGCGAGTTCTCGTCGGGAAGGCGTTGATCTTCCATGTCGCCCCACGTTAGAGGACCTGTGCGACAAACCGCCGGAAGTTGACCAACCCGCCACTCCCCCAACAACCCGCCCCATCACCTCACGCCGCACAGCCCCGACATGGTCCGCGATATCCAGGGCCATGCAGTCCCAGAACGTCGGCCGTCCGCTGTATCAATGGCCCTATGGAGATGGACACACAGCGGACCGGATTGTTCTGGATGTGCTGGCGGGCCGGGTTCCACTGCGTCCCTCCCGTCCAGGACGTCTGGTAGGGCGGGGACGGATCGTTCAGTGCGGCACGGACGTGTGCTTTCTCGCCGGCGAACTCATCGGCCCGACGACAAGCCCGTAGCCGTGGCGACCGCCACCGCCCGAATCCAAACCGTCCGCTAAAAGACCGCCGACCGCCCGTCCCAGAACGGATTACCGCCTCGCCGGAAGCTGGGCGTCACCGGCCTGTTCGTTCTGGTGCCGCGAGCTTCGCGGTGAGGTGGGCAATCAGCTGCGCGGGTGCGTCCTCCTGGAGAAGGTGACCGGCTCCCTCGATCCAGTGAAGTTCGGCGTGCAGGATCTTCCCGTGCAGCCACTCGGCATACTGCGGGGGCAGGATGCGGTCCTCGCGGCCCCAGATGAGGCGTACCGGCAGCGAGATCTCGCCCAGCAGATGCTCGTACTCGGCCGTGTCCACCTCCTTGATCTGGCTGTACTGGCGGTAGAACGCGGCCTGCCCCTCGACGCCCCGCCACGGCGCCAGGAACGCATCAAGGACCCCTGGCCGGAAGCCGACATGCGTGGCGTGGCGGAGATGGCTGGCCACCAGCGCCTCGTGCGCGTAATTGGGAAGCCGGTCGAAGACCTCCGCCTGCTGCAGGATGAGCTGGAACAGCCCCCTCTCCCACTGGCCGCCGCTCACCACATCGAACAGGGTGAGATCCCCGAAGCCCGCCCCTTCCAGGAGCAGTGTCCGGAGCGTGACCGCTCCGCCGATGTCGTGGGCGACGACGCTGGGGCGCGACAAGCCCCAGTGCTCAAGGAGCCGGCTGAAGTTCCTGGCATGAGCGGCCAGGCTGAGGTCCTGGCCTTCGCGCTGGTCCGACTGGCCGAACCCCAGATGGTCGAAGACGAAGACCCTGCGGGTCAGAGCGAGCGCTGGCGCGATGTCCCGCCACAGAAATGACGAGTACGGGGTGCCGTGTACGAGCACGACCGGATCGCCACTGCCCATGGCCGCCCACCGCACAACCCCGTCAGGCGTCTGGAACTCTTCGCCCAGCCTCCAGTCCACGGTCACCCTCTCGTCCGATCAGCAACAGCAGTGACCGCCATCCCCACGAAAGCGGCCGCTAAGCCGCCCCGCCGTCCTCGTCACTGTGCAACAGGCCCTGGCCCCGTACGAAGGCACGCCACTCGCGCGGACTGAACTCCAGAAGCGGCCCAGGATCTTTGGAATCACGAACGCCGATGGTGCCATCACTTGCCCGTGCCGCCTCGACACACTTGCCGTTCGGTTCGCTGTGACGGGACTTACGCCACCTCGCATGGGAATTCGCCATGCTCCCGACCTGCCCCTACCGCACGCTCGTCAACGCACCAGCACGAGGAGAGTGATGCCGTCGACCAGCCCAGCACTACGAACGGCTCGCCCGGATGGCTTGAAGGAAAGCACGCCACTCCAGCGGACTGAACTCCAGAAGGGGGCGCGGGTCCTTAGAGTCACGGACACCCACAGTGCCTTCGCCCGCGTGCGCCACCTCGACGCAATGACCGTTTGGCTCGCTGTGGCTCGACTTGCGCCACTTGCTGTAGTGCTTATTCATATGTCCGATCCTGCCTCATCCGTCAGTCGATCAGCCAGCCGGCCGAGGAAGGTGAGACTGTCTCTCGAAGAGAGAGCCACCTGCCGAAGGCGGTTGTACACCTCTGTATAGCGCGCTACCTCCTGGCGTTCGGTAAGCACGAGGTCGGTGGTCACGGTGTCGACGACAACCAATGGCGGGTCGGCTGATGCGGGGAAGGCGTAGAGGTAGAACGATGCCTTGGGGAGGAACCCTCCAGGGATGGGCCCATCGCAGGGCAACACCCGTACGGTGATGCGTTCTTCGGCGGCGACCAAGGCAATCAGATGACGAAGCTGGGCAGCCTTCACGGCCGGTGGCACTGCCAGACGGCGGATCATGCACTCATCGAGAACGGTTTCGTACATGGGGCCGTCCGAGCTCAGTAGACATTTCTGACGGCGGGCTCGGGCGTCTGCCATCCGCTCCGGGCGGTAGTCGAGCGTGCCTTGGGACTCATCTAGCTTGACCAGGGCACTGATGAACTCTGGTGTCTGCAAGAGAGCCGGGAACGCCGTCTGGTCATAGCTGCGGATGGTCTTGGCGCTGGACTCCAGGTCCGCGGCAAGCCGCTGACGTGGCCCCATGGGGCTGCCATAGCGGTCCCACCAGCCCTTCACAGCCGCATCGCGAGCCAGTTGGAAGAGCTTCTCATACTGACGACCCGTGACTTCGAGGATTTCGAGGATGGTCACGACCTCTGCGAGGTCCGGTCGGACCTGGGCGTTCTCCAGGCGAGTGATCTTCGTTCGGGACTGGTAGTCGAGCTTGGCCAACTCATCAGTGGTGAGGCCGCGACTTTCGCGGATCTTCCGGAGCTCGGTAGCGAGCCTGCGGCGACGGACGTACGGGCTGGGCATAGGGGGCTCCCTCGCGCGTCAAGCGAAGCAGTGATGGTCTGACTACGTTCCGTACATAGTCTAACTATGCACCGTGGAGTCGAACTGGCAATCGAGTGGCAGGATCAGGCCATGCTGCCGGTAAAGGCGCAGGTCCGAGCGGCATTTCAAATATCCGCACGTGCAGGATTCGCACGTTCGGATCCCATACGAGCCGTACTGGACGTGCGAGGCGGGGGTGTGCGGAGTGCGCTTGTGCTAATCAGCTGACCAGAGGGGCTAGTCGCTGGTTCCTCGTGATCAGACGGCCACATCTTGTGACGATGTGCTGGTGAGGGAGTGCTTCCCTGAGTGCTCCGCAAGGTGATCTTCGACGCGAGGTGTCCGATGTCCATGGCTCTACTTCCCGTGGCGGAGTCCGCGGTGCCGCTGTACTGGCGGCGGTCCTTTCCCGGCCGTACGGAGCAGGCGCGTGTGGCGCGCGGGTTCGTGGGCTGCCTGCTGGCCGGCTGTCCCTTTCTCGATGATGTGCTGCTCGCGGTGGGTGAGCTGGTGGTGAACGCGCTGCGGCACACCAAGTCCGGCCAGGACGGCGGCTCGTTCACCGTCGAAGTCCTGCGCGGCTGCGGTGGCGTGGTCCTGGGAGTCGCCGATCAGGGCGGGCCGTGCGAGCCGGTCGTCGTTGATGCCGGTGAGTTGGACGAGTGCGGGCGCGGGCTGCTCACCGTGTCCCGTACCGCTGCCCGGTGGGGCTGGTACGGCGATGAGTCCGGTCGCAAGGTCACCGTCACGTTCGCTGGGGAGTGGGTGGCGTGAGGTACTCGGTCGGCGAAACCTACGTCCAGGTTCAGCGGTATCTGCACGCGATGATGACGGCGGCGATGCGCGCCGATCCGGCTGCGCTGGAGGCGGGCGCTGCGGTGCTGGACGTCGATCCCTACAGCCGGGAGTTCGTGCGGAACGCGCGGCGGCTGGCGCTGGCGGGCGGGACGGCGATCACGGCCGTGCTGGCCGTGCACCGGCCCGGGAACGACCCGTACGACCAGGAGGTCTGCCGCGCCTGCGGGACGCGGCAGTGCCGGACGCTGCGGCACCTGTCCGAGGCGTTCGCGGCGTACGCGATCCGACCGGTGGCCGTGGATCGGGCCGCGGCGGGCCGACATTGGCTTCGGACCGGGCGCCGGGGCACTGAGCATCGAGGAGTCGGAGGAGTGCTTCATCGCCCGGCCGTCCTCGTCCGTTCCCGGCGGGGAGCGCTACCTGCTGCTGGTCGACCGCCGTACCGGCGCGCTGACCCGCTGGCCCGACCTGCCCAGCGAGCAGCTGATCGACCACTACCGCTCCTACCAGCGCGGCGAGCTATAGGCCCTGGTTTCCTACAAACTTCCCTGTTGTGTACGTTTATAGGGAAGTTTAGGGAAGTAAAGCGCTGCGATGATGTCCCGACTCCCCGTTCGCAGGCTGCCTGTGCGGCACTGTTCGACTCCATCGAGAGGGATGCTCGCTCATGAGCACGATCTACAAGTCCGAGGCCGGTGCGAGCGAGATCCGGCGGCATTACCAGGAAGCGCTGCACACCTGGCCGGTGCCCGCCGAGCATGTACGGATACCGACCCGCGAGGGCGAGACCTTCGTCGTCGTCTCCGGCCCGGAGGACGCGCCTCCCCTCCTGCTGCTGCATGGCTCGGGGACGAACACGACGACGTGGCTGGCAGACATCGCCTCCTGGGCGCGGCATTTCCGTACCTACGCCGTGGATGTCATCGGCGAGCCGGGCTTGAGCGCGCCGTCCCGCCCGTCGCTGGTTTCCGACGCCCACGCGCTGTGGCTGGACGATCTGCTGGACGGACTCGGGATCACGAGTGCCTCGATCGTCGGGACCTCCCTCGGCGGCTGGCTGGCGTTGGACTACGCCACCCGCCGGCCGGAACGGGTGAGCCGCCTGGCGCTGCTGTGCCCCGGCGGGCTGGGCCGGCAAAAGAACGGGTGGTTGGTCGGCGCCCTGCTCCTGCGCCTTTTCGGGCCCGGAGGGCTGCGCCGGTCGGCGCGAACGGTCACGGGCCTGGATACGCCGGAGGCCCGGCCCGTCCTCGACTCCGTGGCGCTGACCTTCGCGCACTTCAAGCCGCGTACGGAGCGGGTGCCCCTGTTCTCCGGCAGCACGCTGGGCCGACTGACCATGCCCGTGCTGGTCATTGCCGGAAGCCGCGACGTGTTGTTCGACTCGGCGGGGACGGCACGTCGCGTGCGACAGTGCATGCCGCACGCGAGGGTGAACCTCCTGCCGGAAGCCGGGCACGCGATCCTCGGCCAGACCGATTCCGTTCTGGCGTTCCTCCGCGAATGACCGGTCGCTCCGTCCCGCCGCTCGCGGATCGTGCTGTCCGGGCCATCTGGGCGCGGTCTTCTTGCGGGCGTGGGCCGGCGGACCGCCTTGCCGTTCAACTCATGACGACCGCCCGCCGAACTGCCAGTTGTGCACCTCGATGGCGGCGTACCGGTCCGGGGTCAAGATGGCGCGTGCCGTGTCCGGGTCCGATGCTCTGACCAGCGCCGCCGTGCCCAGCCAGGTCGCGCCGTCGTCGGACAGCAGCGGCCCGTACGCGATCAACTCGTCCTGGCCGGACGGCACTTCCAGATCGGCGGCCCGGCCCGTACCGAAGCCGAGCACCAGGTAGCGGTTGCCACCGGTCCGGCCACCGGGGAAGTCCCACATGGTGCGCCCCAGCGTGTTGCGCCACCGCCGCAGCAGCACGTCCCGGTACACCCCGGCCTGGTAGTTCGGCTCCTCGAAGGCGAACGCGCGGGCGGCGACGGCATCGGGCAGGTCGACGATGTGCACGCTGCCGGTGGCCGTGTCGCCGTCGAGGGTCGGGCCCCGGGCGATCATTTCCTGTGTATACCGGTCCATATAGGACCAGTGCTCTTCCCCTAGCTCGTCGCGCAGCGTCATCGAGCCGGGCCGGTCGCGGTGGTAGCAGAGGAACTCCATGCCCACAGTCTCCCGCCGTCGTGGACGCATTGGGTAAACGGGCGTTTCCCATGGCCAGAGAGGGGTTCCTGGGGCACGACCCTCCACTGCCGACACAGTGAGTAGTCGTCTGTTCACGTTCGGGCATGGATCGGGGGGTCACCAGTGACTCTCATCGCACCACTCGGTGCCATGACCCCCAGGCAGAAGGAGACCTGCATGTCCGCGCGACGTCTCGTGACAGGCCAGCCCCCCACCCGCACTCCGATCATGCTCGTACACCAGGTCTCGGGCACGTTCCTGCAGAGCCAGAACCAGAGCACCAACACGCTCAACGACGAGGTACAGAACGAGAACCACTGGCCCCTGCCCTCCGACAAGACCCCGCAGTGGCAGCTGTACCGGCTCGAACTGCGCGACGGCGGCAGCGTCTACCTGATCGAGCACCAGGTCAACGACCACTGCCTGACGCTGCGGCCGGGCAGCGGGGCCGGCAGCATCCCCACCCTGTCCCCCATCCTGACCAGCCGCGAAGGAAGGACCGGCAGCCCTCTGCAGCACTGGCGGTTCGTACCGGTGCCCGGCACCGACGCCACCTACTGGGGCATCGTGCCGCGTGACTACCCCGGCTACGCACTGGGCACCTACAACAACGCGGTCCTGGACGACCAATGGGTGGTGCCCACCCCCACCTGGGGCGGGCCGCCCACCCTGTTCCACGCCTGGTCGGCCATCCCCACCGACATCCCCGAAGACGACGACTTCGAAGACGACGCGCGGTTCGTCGACGAGGAAGCCGACAACCCTGACGCCGGGGTACCGATCCAGACCCGCCAGGCGATGTGACCCTGTCGGGAAGTCCGGGAACGAGGTGAACCGCCGCACCCTGGCGTGGTGATGATCGCCAGGGTGCGGCGGCCCGGTCGGCCGGTCGGGACCGCGCTGCCGCGACGCGGTCGGCGAACCGATGTTCCTGGACCTGTGCGAGATCGGTGGTGTCAGGTCTCGGTGATGGAGAAGGCGTTGCCGTCGAGGTCACGGAAGGCGAACATCGGTGGGACCCCGGGCCAGGTGAGGACCTCGTCGGTGTCGACGCCGGCGCCGGTGAGGGCGGCGTGCGCCGCCGCCGCGTCGTCGGTGGTGAACCGGATCATGATCGGGCCGCGGGTGACGTCCGTGGTGGCGTGGTCCAGGGTGACGATGACGCCGTCATCGCCGGCCGCGAGCTCGATCCACCGGCCGGTCGGGATCGGCTCGTCGCGCAGCACGGTGAAGCCGAGCGTGTCGACGTAGAACCGCAGCGCCTGGTCCTGGTCGGTGACGGGCACGCTCACGGTCCGGATGCCGGTGATGACCCTCGCCGGCGCCGTCATCGCGCGATCCGCTCGTCGAGGGTGACGGTGACGGTGTCACCGGCCTGCTTACCGATGCGGGCGCGGGTGCCGGCGGTGAACGCGAGCTTGTGCGTGCCGTCGCCGAGCGCCATGAACGAGCCCTGGAACGGCTCGCCGTCGACGCGGCCCCGGACCTTCACCAGGCCGCGGGTGCCGAAGAACTCGGCCGAGCCGGGCATCACGACATAGGTCCAGCCGCCCTTGCTCGGGCTCTTGCGCAGCGTCGCGGTGAACGTCGTGTCCAGTTTCACGCCGGACCTGGTGCCGGGCGTGGCGTGTCGTGCGGTCATGATGGGTCGCCTCCGTACATGAGCGAGCCGGGTGTGGTGAGTTGCGTACCGGTCTCCAGCCAGGTCTTGAGCCCGGACAGGATCATCGGCCAGCCGCCGTAGAGGTGCTCGTCGGCGTCGGCGGCGAGCCGGTCGTGCCGGACGACGAGCCGGCAGCTGTCGCCGACCTGCTCGATCTCCCAGGTCACCCGGCTGGTGCCCTGGGCGGCGACGTCGTCGTCCCAGATGGCGTGGTAGGTCTGCACGAGCCGCCGGGGCGGGTCGACCTCGATGTTCTCGCCCTCGATCAACCCGCCCGCCCGGTCGTGGGCGACCCGGTAGGCGGAGCCCGCGGCCCAGTCCGATTCGACGCGCGCGCCGAACTGGAACCGCGCCCGCGTCTCGGGATCCGTGATCGCCTGCCACAGCCGCTGCGGCGTGGTGCGAATGAAGATCTCGAACACCTTCTCCACGCGTGCCTCCAGATGTCGCTTCAGGCCGACGAGGCCGGCGGCCCACGTCTCGGTGTACTTGCTGACCCAGCGGTCGTGGACGAGCCGGATCGGCACGGGGTTCAGGAAGTGCAACTTCTCCCTGCCCCGCCGCTCCGACACGACCAGGCCGGCCTCCTCGAGGAGGCGAAGATGCTTGGCCACGGCGACCCTCGTCATCGCGAACCGGTTCGCCAACGCGTTCAGCGACTGCCCGTCCCGCCCGAACAGCTCGTCGAGCAGCTCCCGGCGCGTCGGATCCGCCAATGCCTTGAAGACCCGTTCCATGCCACCCAGCATAGGAAACCATTTGGTTTCATGTCAATCGAGCCAGGGCCCATGCCGTCGCCCGCCGCCGGGCTGAACACCGAAGACCCATCCGACGCCGCACACCTCAGCGGGGGCCGCCTCAAGAACTAACCGTCGGCGGGCCGCAGAGAACCCGCACTCCCGTCACCCTTGGTCCCGCCGGGCGCATCGGCGAGCCGTCGATGGTGCCGGACAAGGACCAGGACTGCGACGCAGGAAAACCCCGACGCCGTGACACACACCCACACCCGGCCGCCCGAGCCGGCGGCCACCTGACCCGCCAGGATGGCGACCAAGGTGGAACCGAAGATCACGCGAACGTCATAACGGACGAACATCCCCGTGATGGACGTCGCGACGCCGAGCGCGACGAACCAGATCACCGCAGTCAGCCCGGCCAGAACGCGCCAGTCCGCCGCCAGCCCGGCCAGCGGCGCAAGACCAACAGGGAGCACGACCACCGCCCGCCACCAAGCCGATCGGTTCCGAGCAGGCAAGGGAGGTCGCACGGTCGGAGCATACTGATTTCCGTTTGGTGCTGGATTCGACGGATTTACTAGAGTTCCGTCCGTGACCGATGAGCAGAGCGAGCGCGCGGCAGTGCACGGCGACGGATTCACGCACCAGGTCAGGGTCCGCTACAGCGACTGTGACATGCAGAGTGTGGTGTTCAATTCCAACTACTTCGTCTATTGCGACGACACCATGGACATGTGGCTCCAGGCAGCGCTGGGCGACGCCTACGACGGGCAGTTCGACTACATGGTGAAGAAGGCGTCGATCGAGTGGGACGCCCCGGCCAGGATGCGCGACGTCCTGGAGATGCGGCCCGAGGTGACCCGGTGGGGGCGGACCTCGTTCGACGTGACGATCCGCCTGTCGGTCGGTGACAGGGCCGTCGGTACGGCCCAATTCGTGTTCATCAGCGTCGAGCCGGGATCCGGCGAGTCGCCCGTGACGGTTCCGGTGCCGGAGAAGGTACGGGCCGCTCTGAGCTAGGCAGTGCTTCAAAGCGGCCTCAGCCACCGCGCGAGCGCGTTACCTGGCCGGAGAGGCAAAGCCGAAGGCGAGCCTCATCCGGGCAGATCGCGAAGCGATGCCGCGCTCGCACACAAGGCACGGTCACGGTGCGAGCCGCCAGGCGAGCCCCGTGGGCCGGGGCTTTGAAACGCGTCCTAGCCGTCGGGCGCATGGCGGCGCGGGGTGCGGTTGAGGATGAGGTCGGCCGCGCGGGCGAGGACCTCGGCCCGGGTGCGGCCTTCATGGCCGGCGGCCACGGCGTGGTGGCCGATCGCCACACAGAAGGCGATCAGGCTGCGGGCCTCGACCTCGTCGGGATCGGAGCAGAAGGTCCCGATCATCTCGCGCAGCAGGGCCATCCGCCGGTCGTCCACCTGCCGCAGGCGCTCGGCGACCGCCTCGTCGCGCCGGGCCCAGTCGCGGACCGCCAGGTCGATGGCCAGTAGCCGGTCGCTGGAGAAGGTCAGCATGCCCGCGCGGTGGATCTTGCTCTTGGGGTCGCCGCCCTCGTGCTCGACCCGGTCGATCACCTCGTCGACGCTCTCCCGCTCCCAGGCGTCCAGCAGCGCTTCCAGCAGCGCGTCCCGGTCGGCGAAATATCCGTAGAAGCCGCCCTTGGTGACACCGAGCCGCTTCGCCAGGGCCTCGACCCTGATGGCGTCCAGACCGCCGTCGGCCAGCGCCCGCAGCCCTTCCTCCACCCATCTGCCGCGCGGTGTGCGAGCAGCGCCCACGATGTGTTCCACCTCACCCGTCGCTTGGATATACGCCACCGTATATCCGGTCTAGCCTCGTCTTATACGCAAGCGTACAACGTGGCCGGCAGGTCACGTCCCGGCGCAGGAGAGGCGGCAGCGGCCATGAGACTTCCCCGTACGGCCCATACCGATCGGCCGTGGCGGATCCACGAGTTCGCCCGTGACTTCCGGGTCGAGGACGTGTGGTCGTTCCGCACCCCCGGCGCCGGACCGGACGACTTCCCGGAGATGCTCGCCGCGATGCGGACGGGCGGCTCGTTCGCCAAGCAGCCCCCTCCGGTCCGGTTCCTGTTCGCGGTGCGCTGGAAGCTCGGCGCCCTGCTCGGATGGGACGATCCCGACAAGGGCCTCGGGACGCGGGTCACGTCGCTGCGCGACCGCCTGCCGCACGATCTCAGCGAGACGGCGGACGACTCCGGCTCCGGCGGCACCCCGTTCAGCTCCGTGTACGAGCTGGGCGACGAGTCCGTACGCGAACTGGCGAACAAGACCGTCCACACCCTCATGCACCTGGGATGGGTGCCGGGCGCCGACGGCGACCACGAACTGCGAATGGCGGTCCTGGTCAAGTACAACGGCCGGTTCGGGCGGTTCTACATGGGCCTCATCGCACCGTTCCGCTACCTGATCGTCTACCCGGCGCTGACCCGCCAGTGGGAACGCGCCTGGCGGGACCACGGGCGACCGGTTCCCAAGGCCGCCGGCCCTCGATCGTGACCGCCGGTTAGATGGGAACACCGAGTTCGTAGGCGCGGCGCGCATTGCCTGAGGCGATGAGGCCTGCGATGCGTGAGGCGTCCGCCTGGGTCCATGCCCCATCGTGGATGCCCTCGTCCAGTACGTGTGCCAGGCCTCTCCGGAAGAACAGGGCGCCGAGGTAGTAGAGCTCCGGGAGGGCGTACGCGTCCGACGCGTACAGGACCTTCCCGAACGGGGCCAGTTCCAGGAGTTCGGCCAGGAGGACCGGTGCGCGATGGGCGACGTTGTGCGTGGCCAGGCTGACGTCCACGAAAACGTTCTGGAAGACCTGGGCCAGGTAGCCCGCGTGCCGGTGGTACGGGTAGTTGTGCAGGAGCATGACGGGCGTGCCGGTCGGCTCCAGTTCCCGTAGGAGCGGGGTCAGCAGGAGCGGGTCGGCCTTGTGCATGTCGACATCGGAATCGCCGTATCCCACGTGGAACTGGATCGGCAGGCCGTAGTCGGCGGCGCACCACACCAGGAAGCGGTGCATCGTCTCATCCGAGACGCGCGGGAGACCGCTGCCACCCGCGAGAGCGCGCTCGCCCTCGCGGTGCAGGCGTTCCGCCGCCGCCCTGATCTCGGACGCCGAGGGCCGTTCGCCGGACAGGTGCAGGCCCGCGCGGTAGGCGGCGATGGACTTGAACCCCACCGCGTCCCCGGCGCACGTGTCCAGGCGGGCGCGGATCTCGTGCGCGAACGCGGAGACGCCCACACCTTCGGCGACCACCTTCTCGGCGAGGTCTTCCAGCCGTACGACCTGATGCCCCCTTGCCCCGGCCAGGTTTCCCAACTCGGCGGGCTCAAGGAGCGGTTCGGGAGTGAAACCGGTGTCGACGCAGAGGTCGGACAGGCCGGCGCCACTGAGAAAGCGTCGGCTCACCTCCGTCGCACCGAGGTCGGCGCGGCGCGCCGCGTAGTCGTCTGGAGAGGCGTGGGGCTCCAGGTCCAGTACGGGAGCGCACCAGCGCCGCACCGCGAAGCCGATCCGGGTGTCGAACAGGCTCCCTCCCAAGGGGCCGAGGCTCGACGTCTCCGTGAGCTTGCCCTCCAGGCCCTCCCTGTCGAGTTCCCGTACGAGCACTCCATGGCAGTGATGGTCGACCAGCCGCAGCGACTCTATTTCCTCAAGCATGCGCTCCCCTACGTGCAACGGCACTGCCCACTTCCTACGATGCCGGTACCGCACCTCCGCCGCCGTAACCCTCCGGTTGGGAGCGTTCACCGTGAAGAAGATGGTCCAAGGCCTCGACAAGAGCGAGCGCGCGCGGCGCCGCCAGGCCGCCGCTTCGCTTGTCGCCGCCCCTCCGGCCGTGGACCTCACCGCGGTGGCGCTGACGTGGGTGGACACCAGCGGCATCACCAGGACCAAGGCCGTGCCGTTCAAGCGGCTGGAGGAGGCGGCGGAGTGGGGCGTCGGCATGTCGCCGGTCTTCGACGCCTTCCTGGTGGACGATTCCATCGTCTCCGGCCGCTACGCGGGCGGGCCCATCGGCGACCTGCGGCTGCACCCGGATCTCGAACGCCTCGTACCGCTGGCCGCCATGCCCGGCTGGGCGTGGGCTCCCGCCGAACGGTTCACGCAGGAGGGGACGGAACACTCGCTCGACGCCCGGTGGCTGCTGAGCCGGGAGGTGGCCCGGCTGGCGGCCAGGGACTTGCAGGTACTCACCGCGTTCGAGGTCGAATGGGCGGTCTCCAAGGGGGACGGCGAGGACTTCGTCCCGGCTTGCACTGGGCCCGCCTACGGAATGACACGCATCGCCGAACTGTCCGACTACCTGCGCGACGTGATGCGCGCGCTTGAGGGAAGTCGCGTTTCCGTTGTGCAGATCCACCCGGAGTACGCGGCGGGCCAGTACGAGCTGTCGGTGGCCCATGAGGACCCGGTGGGCGCCGCCGACACCCTGGTGTTGGTCAGGGAGACGATCCGGGCGGTGTCCTTCCGCTACGGGCTGTCGGCGTCCTTCTCCCCCAAGGTCCTGGCCGATTCCGTGGGGAACGGCACGCACGTACATCTGAGCCTGTGGCACCGGGACTCGCCCGAGAAGCGGTCCAACCTGATGGCGGGTGGGGACGGCCCGTGCGGGATGACGGGACAGGGCGAGGCGTTCACTGCCGGCATCCTGGAGCATCTCCCGGCGCTGCTGGCGGTAGGGGCGCCGTCCGTGGCCAGCTATATGCGCCTGATCCCGTCCCATTGGGCGGGTGCGTTCGCCTGCTGGGGGCTGGAGAACCGGGAGGCCGCCCTGCGTTTCGTCCAGGGTCCGCTAGGGCGGCGCGACCAGGCCGCCAATCTGGAGGTGAAGTGCTTCGACGGTGCCGCCAATCCCTACCTCGCCCTCGCCGCGCTACTGGCGGCGGGGCACGCGGGGCTTGAGGCCGGGACCGTACTGCCCGACCCGGTGAACGACGTCGATCCGGCCATGCTGGACGCGGACGAGCGGGAAGCACGCGGGATCCGCGCGCTGCCCGCCTCCTTGGAGGAGTCGGTCGCCGCCTTCGAGGCCGACGCGGTGTTGCGCGAGGCGTTCGGCGAGGCCGTCATCGACACCGTGGCGGTCGTACGGCGCGGCGAGATCGCGCTGTTCGCCGGCGCCACGCCTGAACGGATCGCCGCCGCCGTCCGCCGGCGCCACTGACACCGGCGGAACGGCGACGCGCGATCCCGTTCAGAACCTCGATCCCGTTCAGAACGTGACGAGCGGGTCGCCGATGAAGTCGGCGACGAAGTTGACGAAGAAGAAGCCGAAGAACAGGAAGTTCAGCAGCAGGATGATGTGGTGCCACAGCCGTGGCCGGGCCGGGCGCGGCAGCTTGGTGTTCAGGTACATCAGCATGAACGGGAAGATCAGCGCGCCCAGGTTGGACATGTTCGCCGACCACTCCACCAGGCTGACCGGCACCGCCAGGTGCAGGACGACCGAGATGACCACCAGCAGGACCAGCATGAACGGGTAGTAGAACCGCCGCGGGTCGCCCTCCATCAGGGCCCGCAGCCGCGGGCTGGTCGCGTGCGCGGCGTCGGTGGTGACCCGGACCATCGCCTCGAAGATGCCGAGCTGGGTGGTGAACAGGATCAGCACGCCCAGCACCAGCGCGGCGTAGAAGAGCCAGCGGCCGTACTCCTGGTCGAGGGCGCTGGCCACGAAGGTCGGCACGTTGCTCTTCTCGGGCTTGGTGCCGGTCAGCTCGACCGCGCGGGCCATCAGGATCGTCGGCAGCAGCATGCCGATCATCGCGCCGACGAAGAAGATGCCCCACATGTCGGTGAGCAGCAGCCGGTACCAGCGCTTCCAGAGCGCCTGGTTCTTCGGGTCGTCGGGGAACGTCACCCCGCTGGGGAGCACCTTGACGCGCTCCCCGCGCATGCCCGAGATGAAGCCGGCCCGGTGGCCCATGCCGTAGCCCTTGTCCCGGTAGTGCCCCATCACGTACCAGTTGAGGCCGGACGCGAGCGCGGTGAAGCCGGCCAGGCCGCCCAGTTGCGTGGCGGTGATGCCCTTCGGCGGGGCGGCGGGCGTGACGAAGCCCTTGATGCCCTCCCACCACAGCCCGAACGGCACCACGAACAGGCACAGCAGCAGGAGCCCGATCAGGATCGTGCCGATCATCAGCCAGTTGGCCAGTTCCAGCGCGCGCGAGACGCGGCGCGCGGCGGCGGTGATGGCGAAGACCACGAGCAGCAGGACGATCGCCCAGATCCGGGGCTCCTCGGCGCCCTTGGCCGGGATCTCGCCGTGGACCAGCGCGTACACCCCCTGCCCGGCGGAGGCGGCCCAGCCGCCCGCGATGAACGCGAAGATGACGATGAACACCGACAGCGGCACCCACAGGAACCAGCCCGGCGGTACCCGGCCCCAGCCGACGACCGGTACCTCGCCGGTGGCCAGCACGTACCGCGAGCACTCGATGTTGTAGAGCGTCTGCAGTACGGCCGATATGACGATGACCCAGCCGACGCCCTCGAAGCCGAACTGGCCGACCGCCTGGGGACCGAGCAGCCATTCACCGCTGCCGATGGAGATGCCGAGCGCGATGAGGCTCGGGCCGAGCGCGTACACGAACAGCTCGCGTGGACCGATCCGGCGTACGCCGAAGACCTCCTCAGGAGTGGGCAGGTCGGTGATCGGCAGATCGGGGCGGCTGACCCCGATCTTGTGCATCATGGTGGCGGAGGGCTCGGGTGATTGGTCGGGGGTGGGACCGGCCATGGGACGCCTCCCGTTGAAAGGGCCCCCGACTTCCTCGGCTGACTGCATGATCCGTCAGGGAGACGTTCGCGGCAAGACCCCGAAAGCGCCGATTCTCACCCCTGTCCGCCGGACTTCGATGTAATGGCCATAACTAGGATGTCAGTGACAGGAGGGAGCGCCGGGACCATGCAGATCACCGGATACAAGAGTCACGGCGTGGCCGCGGCGGTGGCGCTGGTGAACGCCGTCACCAGCGAGGGCGGGGACGACTCGGACGACGCGCTCCGCACGCTGCTGCGCGAGTGCGGCTTCTTCTGGCACCAGTTCGAGCCGGATCAGGCCGCGGCGTTCCGGGAGTGGGGCGGTACGCTCCGGCCGTTCTTCGAGGCGACCGATCTGGAGACGGCGGTGAGCCTCCTCAACGAACTGCTGCTGCGCATCCCCATGCATCCGCACCTGGCCGACCACGACGACCCGGTGGGCCTGCACATGCACTACGCACCGCCGTCGGCGGACCTGGCGCACCGTTTCCGTGCGACGACGCTGATGAACCTGTCGGAGCTGGTCTGCCGGCATGGCCTGAGCCGTACGGGAGTGTGCGCGGCCGAGGACTGCGACCGCGTCTACGCCGACACCTCGCGCGCGGGACGGCGGCGCTTCTGCTCGGAGGCATGCGCCAACCGCACCAACGTCGCCGCCTTCCGCGCCCGCCAGCGGGACGCGCCCTAGCCGACGCCCTTGGGCCTTGCCCTGGTGGCGTCCTAGGCGGCGTCCTCGTGGTCGTGGGCCGTCTTGGAAGCCGCACCGTCGTCAGGTAGTGCGGGACCGCGTAGCGGGATCTGGTCCGCCCGTCCTGGGGCGATGCCCTCCAGCTTCCCTGCCGCGGCGGCGCGGGCGAGGTCGACCATCGAGAAGTAGGCGGTACGGATCTGGAAGTTCTGCCGCTCAGGCGGCAGATCGCTCAGCTCCACGAGGACCGATGCGGCCCCGCGCAGTCCGTAGGCGTTGCGCGCGATTCCCTCGTACGTGCCACCCGGGTACTGGGACACGACCGCGCCGGCCTTGGTGAACGCGTCGTGCACGCGTACCCCGACTTGCTTGGAGCTCTTGAGCGCATCGGCGGGTACGCCCGGGTTGGACGGCCAGTAGACGGATGTGGTGATCTCCCTGCCGTCCGGTGACGGGAAGGCGTAGCGACCCTGCATGTGGTAATCGACCATGATGGACGGGCGGAACGCGGCGAACCGGCGCTGGATCGCGGCCGCCTCAGGGACGGGGTTGTCCTCGGGGCTCATGGCGGGGTCGTGGTAGCGGTTCATGTCGTAGCCCTTACCGGGCTCCCCGTACTCCGGGTCGGCGGTGGGGTCGTAGTTGTAGCGCCACTGGAGTTGGTGGCCGTCCGGGTTGGCGCGTACGACGATGCCCAGGGTGACCTTGGAACGCAGGGCGCGGGAGGCCCGGTCGTTCTTCAGGCCCAGGGTACGCAGGGCGAGCAGGGCCGATTCGGTGCCCAGGGGCTCATCACCGTGCTGCTGTGTCACGTACATCAGCCGCTTGGGCCCGGTGCCGAGCGTGGCGAACCAGACCGGCCGCCCTTGGTTGCTGGTTCCGATGCTACGCACGCGCACCTTGCCGTGGCTGGCGCGTTCGATGTGCTTGAGCGCGCGCGCCAGCTCGGCGTTGGTGTGCAGCCGTGCACCCTCATGCTGACCGGCGCCTTGCTGCAGGGCGGCTTGTTGTGCGACCGCCTGTTGTACGGCGGCCGGAGCAGGGGCTGCACTGACCGGGCCGGTGAGCGCGCCGGCGGACAGCGCGAGGGTGGAGAGGCCCGCGACGAGGGAGCGCCCCGTACGGGCGGGAACTGAACGCACGACGGGCCGCCTAACGGAAGGTGGGCTTGAGGATGTCGATGCCACGGCTGTGGTCGGCCACGTAGATGTGGTCACCGTGGTAGTAGGCCGCCCATGCCCGCGCGTCGTCGGGCCGGAAGTAGGCGATCTGGCGCGGGTCGGTGGGGTCGCGTACGTCGATGAACCGGGTGCCCTGCGTGTAGTACGACTGCGCGAGGATCCCGTTCTTGATGTCGAAGTAGTGGGCCGAGCAGTCGTCCGTGTCGCTCCGGCTGCCTTCCTGACCCGCCACGCTCCATGTGCCCAGCGTGCGCAACCGGAACGGCTTCTCAGGCGTGGAACGCCAGCCCTGGCCGCCGTACGAGCCCTTGAGCGAGGAGATGACCAGCAGGCCGTCGTTGGCGCATCCCTCGTTGAAGGTCTCTTCGGTGACGATGAGCGTCTGGCCGTTGCCCCACTTGCGGGGGTCGGGCCCCTGGTCGCGGGTGCGGCCCACGGCCCGGTAGCTGTTGTGCATGAACGAGGAGTTGGTGGTGGCCTCGTCGATGCCGCCCCCGGCGTAGGGCACGGGATCCCATGCCGTCGCCACACGGTGCCGCTTCTGAACGGGGTCGTAGTGACGTCCGGTGGTGTGGTAGCCGCGTACACCACCGCGCCCGGACGCCCAGGCCACTCCGCTCGAGTCGACCTGGATGTCATGGGTGTAGTCGGTCTTGCCGTCGTTGCGGCCGGTGTCGATGGGCTCCTGGAAGACCTTCGGCTTGCGCGGGTCGCGCACGTCGGTGACCCATACGGGACGGCCGCCCCAGTCCGCCGGCATCCAGTCCGCCTTGGCGGGACCACCCGTCCACAGGTAACGGCAGTCGTTGATGCACGAGGTCGTATGCCCGGCCGGGATGACCTGGTAGGCGAGTTGCTTGAGGCTCTCGGGCTTGGACACGTCGACGACGTACACGCCCGACTCACCGGTGTCGGTGGTGCCGCCGAAGGCCCGCGGGTCGCGCGACAGGTAAATGATCTTCCGCTTGTGGTCGGCCTCGGTGTCCTCGCCCTGCCAGTAGCCGGGCAGGTCGAAGGAGCCCACCGGCTTGGGGCTGCGCGGATCGGCGGTGATGTCGTACCCCTTGAGGCCGAACCGCCCGCTCACGTACATGATGGTGCGCTTGTGGCGCCCCTTGCCGTAGTCCATGAAGACCAGCGAGGTGGACTCCTTGGCGTCGGGCACGTTCCCCACCTGCCGGACGCCCTTGACCGCGTCGGACACCTGGGCGGAGGTCTTGCCCGCGTCGCGGTTGACGTGGCCGCCGTGCGCCCCGCCGTCCCGGCCCTCCCCCTGAGCCTGGGCGACGCCGTTCACCCGCGTGCGCTGGTTTCCGGGCTCGGGAGGGCACGCCCACGCCGTCCCGGCCGCCGCCACCACCCCCGCCGACGCGATCGCGACCGTACCGAACAGGAACCGCCGGGGCTGGCTGCTCAGGGTCGTCCTGCGGGAGAACGTCATGCGCGGGAACATCGCGTGCCTCCACGTTGAGCGGATGTCGCCGAGCCAAGTGTGAACGGCGGGATAATCGTGATCAATGGGCGATGAGTCACAAAACAACCGGGGTCTCGCTGTGAGCAGACGCCGCCGTACCAGGTGAGAGCGTTGCGGTGCGCCCGGACCGGCCGGTGCCCTTCCGGATCCGGACGGCGGTGCCCTACGCTCACGGCGTCGGCCGAAGCAGGCGTCGGGAGGGGTCTTGAAGAGCGTCACGCGGACCGCCGCCCTGGTCACCGGGGCCGTGGCGATGCTCGTGGCGCCCCTCGCGGCCATGAAGGCGATGCAGGATCCGGGCGATCCGCGGCTGACCGTCGGTGCCGCGCCGGCCGCCACGCTCGTGCCCGGCGACGTCCGGGACGCGACCGGCCGGATGATCGCCGGTGCCGTCTGGACCGGCCTGGTGTCCTACGATCCCCGGACCGGCTCCCCCGTCATGGCCTCCGCCGAGTCCGTCACGTCCGAGGACCGGCGCGTATGGACGGTACGACTGCGCCCAGGGGGGCGCTTCCATGACGGCACTTCCGTGACCGCACGCTCGTTCACGGACGCTTGGACGGCGGTACTGCGCGAAGGCTGGCACGGTGCCGCGATGTTCGCCGACGTCGCCCGTGTGAAGGGCGCCGCCGTACGCGCGGACGGCGTCGAGGGCCTCAAGGTGACGGACGACCGTACGTTCGAGGTCACCTTGGACCGTCCGCTCAACGGCTTCCCGTCCCTGCTGGGCGACCCCGCGTTCCTGCCGATGCCCGAAAGCGTGCTCCGATCGCGGGATTGGGCGTCGTACGGACGTCGCCCCATAGGGAACGGACCGCTCCGGGTGGCCGCGCACGGCCCCAAGGAGACCGTCCTGGAAAGGCCCGGCAGCGGCCCCGGCGCCCGTAGCATCGCGGTGAAGGCCATGCCTGACGCGGCGAAACAGTACGCCGCCGTGGAACTGGAAGACCTGGACGTGGCGACGGCCGTCCCGCCCGGCCGGCACGAGACGATGGACAGCGAGTTCCGCGACCGGCACCTCACCGTGGCCGGGCGGACGATGACCCACCTGGCGTTCCCGTCCTGGGAGGAACGCTTCACGCCCGCCGTCCGGCAGGCCCTGTCCATGGCCATCGACCGCAACGCGATCGCCGAAGGCGCCCTGGGCCATCAGGCGACCCCGGCCAATTCCCTGGTGCCGCCCGGGGTCCGGTTCGGCCGCCGCGAGGGCCCGTGCCGCCTGTGCCTGCACGACGCCCGCGCCGCGACCTCCGCCCTGGACGACGCGGGCGGTTTCAAGGGAACGCTCACCCTGTGGCATGCCAAGGCCGATTCCGCTTGGGTGGAGGCCCTGGCGGACCAGCTGCGCAAGGTGCTGACCCTCGACGTACAGCCGCAGCCGGTAACCCCCGCCGAACTCCAGGCGGCCTTGGACGAACGCAGGGTGGACGGCCCGTTCGTAATGCACACCACCGCTGCGTACCCCGTCCCGGTGGCGGCCCTACGTCCCCTCCTAGAAGCGCGTACCGGATACGAGGACGACTACGTCTCCGGACTGCTCACCCAAGCCGAAAGCGCCCCGACACCGGAAACCGGCGTGACCCCGGCGCGCCTGGCCGAGTCGGCCCTGCTGCGCGACATGGCGGCGATGCCTCTGTGGTCGGGGCACGACCACTACGTCTGGTCCGAACGCCTAAGCGGCCTGACCTCCGCCCCCTTCACCGGCCTCCGCCTGGACCGGCTGGCCCTCAAGGGCTGACTCCAGCCGGTGCGACAGCGCGGTATGCCGCCGCCCGGCTCCAGCGGTCCGTACGGCGGCGGCCAGCGCACGGCGTGACCCGACCAGGACGACGAGCTTCTTGGCCCGTGTGAGCGCCGTGTAGAGCAGGTTGCGGCGCAGCATCATCCACGAGCTCGTGGTGAGCGGGATGACCACGGCCGGATACTCGCTGCCCTGCGAGCGGTGGATCGTGATGGCGTACGCGTGCGTGAGCTCGTCCAGCTCGTCGAACGCGTAGTCGATGGTCTCGTCCTCGTCGGTCCGCACCGTCAGGGAGTGCTCCTCCAAGGAAACCGACGTCACGACCCCCACGGTGCCGTTGAAAACGCCCGCCTCGCCCTTGTCGTAGTTGTTGCGGAGCTGGGTGACCTTGTCGCCCACGCGGAAGACACGGCCGCCGTACCGCCGTTCAGGGCGGCCCTCCAGATGTGGCGTGAGCGCCTCTTGCAGTAGCCCGTTCAAGGCACCGGCCCCGGCGGGCCCCCGGTGCATCGGCGTCAGCACCTGGACGTCGCGGCGCGGATCGATGCCGAACTTGCGCGGAATGCGTTCGGCGACCACGTCCACCGTCAATTCCGCCGTGGGCTCCGGCTCGTCGCACGGGAACAGGAAGAAATCGGGATAGCCCTTGGTATGCGGGTGCTCACCGGAATTGACGCGGTGCGCGTTCACCACGATGCCAGACTCCTGCGCCTGCCGGAAGATCCTCGTCAGCCGGACCCGGGGGACCGCCCCGGCCGCCAGCAGATCGGCCAGCACCTCCCCCGCCCCGACCGAGGGCAGCTGGTCGACATCGCCCACCAGCAGCAGGTGCGCACCGCGCGGCACCGCCTTGACCAGCTTGTTCGCCAGGACGAGATCGACCATCGAGCTTTCGTCGACCACCACCAGATCGGCGTCCAGCGGCTGGTCGAGATCGAACGTGGCGTCCCCGCCCGGCTGCAACTGCAGCAGCCGGTGCACGGTCGCGGCCTCGTGCCCGGTCAGCTCCGCCAGCCGCTTGGCCGCCCGCCCGGTGGGCGCCACCAGCACGATCCTGGCCTTCTTCGCCGCGGCCAGCGCCACGATGGACCGGACGGTGAAGCTCTTGCCGCAGCCGGGCCCGCCGGTCAGCACCGCCACCTTGGAGGTCAGGGCCAGCCTGACCGCCTCCTCCTGCTCGGGAGCCAGATCGGTGCCGGTCCTTTCGCGCAGCCACCCCAGGGCCTTGTCCCAGTCGACATCGGCGAACGCCTTCAGCCGGTCGTGGCCCGCTTGCAAAAGGTCGCGCAGCCCATAGGCGAGCGAACGTTCCGCCCTATGGAAGGGCACCAGGTAAATGGCCGGAACGGTAACGCCCTCACCACCGGGAACCGCCTCCCTGACGACACCCTCCTCCCGTACGAGCTCTTCCAGCGCCGGACCGATCAGCTCCCGGCCGACCTCCAGGATCTTCTCCGCCGCCGTGACGAGATTGGGCTCGGGCAGGAAACAGTGCCCATCATCGGCGGCCTCCGACAACGTGTACTGCAACCCCGCCTTGATGCGTTCCGGGCTGTCATGCGGGATGCCGACGGCCTGCGCGATGGTGTCGGCCGTCTTGAAGCCGATCCCCCACACATCGGCGGCCAGGCGGTACGGCTCGCGCCGTACGGTGTCGACCGACGCGTCCCCGTAGTGCTTGTAGATCCGTACGGCCAGGGACGTCGAGACACCGACCCCCTGCAGGAAGACCATCACCTCCTTGATGGCCTTCTGCTCCTCCCAGGCGTCCCCGATCCGCTTGGTGCGCTTGGGCCCGAGCCCCTGCACCTCGACCAGCCGCCCCGGCTCCTCCTCGATGATCCGCAGGATGTCCGTACCGAAGTGGGACACCATCCGGTCGGCCATCACCGGCCCGATCCCCTTGATCATCCCGGATCCGAGGTACCGGCGGATGCCCTGCACCGTGGCCGGCAGCACGGTCGTGTAGGACTCCACCTCGAACTGGCGCCCGTACTTGGCATGCGACCGCCACCGCCCGGTCAGCCGCAGGCTCTCGCCCACTTGGGCCCCGAGCAGCGCCCCCACCACCGTCAGCAGATCGGGACCGGTCCGGTCCGTCGCCACCCTCGCGACGGTGTAGCCGGTGTCCTCGTTCGCATAGGTGACCCGCTCGAGGACCGCCTCCAGCACGACCGGGCCAGGCCCCGTCACAGGCATCGCCGTTCCATGCCGAGCGATTGTACGCACGCCGTCCGACACGTCCCGATCGACCTGTGAGCGCCCCCGCCGCGAGGTTATCCACAATTCCGCGACCCCCTGGTGGCGCCTTCTCCCGCCGTCCGAGCATGGCTGACATCGGATTCCAGAAAGGGGAACGACATGCACGGCGCGGCACCCGGCATCGGCCTCAGCACGCTCGTCTACGGGGTGGTCTGGCTGCTCACCCTCACCGCACGCCTGCTCCGGGGCCGGCGATGAAGGTCTCGATCATCGTCCCGGCCCACAACGAGGCGGAGGGCCTGCCCGCGACACTGCGCTCCCTGCTCGCGCAGACCGATCCCGCCCACCAGATCATCGTCGTCGACGACGGCTCCACCGACCGCACCGGCGACGTCGCCCGCTCGTACGGCGTCACCGTCCTGCGTCCGCCCCGCAACCTCGGCAGCAAGGCCCGTGCCCAGAACCATGCCCTCCCCCGCTGCCAGGGCGACCTCGTCCTCGCGGTCGACGCCGACACCGTCCTGGCCCCCGACTACATCGAACGCCTCAAGCCCGCGTTCGACGACCCCGCCGTGGCCATCGCCGCGGGCAACGTCCAGACCCGCCACGCCCGCACCCTCTGGGAACGCGGCCGTTCCATCGAGTATCTCTTCGGCTTCCACTGGCACCGCCCCATCCAGGCCGGCGCCCGCAGCCCCATGGTCTGCTCCGGCTGCTGCTCGGCGTTCCGCCGCGACGTCCTGCTCGCGTACGGCGGCTTCCCCGAACGCACCATCGTCGAGGACATGGACCTCACCTGGTCCGCCCAGATGGCCGGCTACAAGGCCGCCTACATGGGCCACGCCGTCGCCTGGGCCGCCGACCCCGAGACCCTCCCCTACCTCCGCAAACAGGTCCGCCGCTGGATGGCGGGCTTCTTCCAGAACGTCCGCCTCCACCTCCCGCGGATGCTCGTCCGCAAGCCCATGCTCGCCCTCTGGGTCTGCCTCGCCATCCTGGAGATCCTGATCGCCCCCCTCTGGTGGGCCACCCCCGTACTCCTCACGTACGCATGGCACGTCCCTCCGGCAGAGGCCATCGCCTGGTGGTGGGGCACCGAACTGCTCCTCCTCACGCCACCGCTCGTCTACGCCGCCCACCGCCGCCGCCTGCCGCTCCTGAAAGTCCTGGTCAACGTTCCCTGCGTCTACGCGACCAGGGCCGTCAACACCTACTACGCGTGGAAGGCCCTCATCATCGAACTCCTCCTGGCCCCCGTGGGCATGGCCAAGTCCCTCACCACCTACGAGAAAGGCCGCGCCGACCCCCGGCCAGGCGCGGTCAGGGGCACCACGGTCTCCTCCCGTTCGTGATGGCCGGAAGGCGGACTAGGGAGCCGGGTGGGTCATGGCCTTCAAGGCGTCCTGGGTCGTGTGGGCCGGGGTCCAGTGCAGGTCTCGGCGCGCCTTGGTGGTGTCCACCAGCATGGGGTGACGGACGGCGTGGATCCATTCGGCCTGCGCGGGCGTGTAGGGGAAGGCGTTGACGAGTTCTGCGGTCAGGCCGACCAGCCCGCGCGGGACGGGCACGGTGTACGCGCCGATGGCCTGGGCGAACTCGCCGACGCCGATGTCCCCGTCGGCGGCGAGGTTGTACGCGCCGGGCGGGCCTTCGGCGGCCACCGCGGCGACCACGGCCGACGCCACGTCCTCCTGGTGGACCAACTGGAAGCGCGTCCCGGGGTCGGGAAGTACGGGATGCAGGCCGGGGACGGCGCCGAGGAGGCGGCGGAGCGGTTTCGGGGCACGGTTCCACGGCATGTTGCGCAACAGGACCGTGGCCTCGGGGCCGGCCACGATGCAGGGGCGCAGCACGTAGGCGTCCTTGACGTCGGTCTCCGCCAGGAGCTTCTCGCACGCGGCCTTCTGCGCCGAGTAGTAATGCTCGGACGAGCCGCGCGCCGGGACGTCTTCGGTGATGGGGACCGGGTTGTCCTTGTGGTAGCCGTAAGCGGCGACGGAGGAGGTGTAGACGAGGCGTCGTGAACCGGTGGCCTCGAACACGTTGCGGGTCCCGGCCAGGTTGACACGTTCGCTCTCCTGGTGGGAGCCCACGATGACGTACGCCAGATGAACGACGACATCGGCGCCGGCGACCAGGTCGTCGACGGCGGAACGGTCGAGGATGTCGCCCTGCCGGTACTCGGTCTTGTGCCAGCCGCGCGAGGCCGGATCGAACGGGCGGCGGGCCATGCCTGCGACGCGGTCGACGCGCTGGTCGCGTTCCAGGGCGTGGATCACCGACGTACCGATCTCCCCTGTGGGGCCGGTCACCGCGACGGTCAGTCCCATCGGAACGGCTCCTGTCCTCAGGCCGAGCGGTCGTCCAGGCGAGCGGTCCTTCGAACCGGCGATCGTTCAGGCCGGCGATCGCTCAGCCGAGCGGACCTTCAGGCCACGGTCGAGCGGGCCTTCAGGTGAGCGGTGTCCTACCCGCCGAGACCTCCAGCACACCGGTTTCGGTGACCAGGGCCGTCACCAGGCGGGCGGGCGTGACGTCGAAGGCGGGGTTGTGGGCGCGGGCGCCTTCGGGGGCGAGGGCGGGGCCGTTCCAGGTCAGGACCTCGTCGGCGGCGCGTTCCTCGATGGGGATGCCGGCGCCGGAGGGGGTGTCCAGGTCGATCGTGCTCCAGGGCGCCGCCACGACGAACGGGATGCCGGCGTCGGCGCAGGCCAGCGCGACACCGACCGAGCCGATCTTGTTCGCGGTGTCGCCGTTGGCCGCGATCCGGTCGGCGCCGATCACGGCGACGTCGACCAGCCCGCGCAGGATCGTGCCGGCGGCGGCGCCGTCCGTCTGGACGCGGTAGGCGATGCCGGCCTGCTGCAGTTCCCAGGCGGTGAGGCGGGAGCCTTGGAGGAGGGGACGGGTCTCATCGGCGTAGACGAGTTCGAGGCGGTTCCTGTCGTGCAGCTCGCGGACGACCCCGAGCGCGGTCCCCCAGCCGGCGGTGGCGAGCGCTCCGGCGTTGCAGTGGGTGAGCACGCGGAGGGGCCGGTCTCCCGTACGGGCGAGGATCCAGTCGGCGCCGAACGCGCCGATCGCCCGGTTCCCTCGTACATCCTCGTCCAGGAGGGCCTGAGCCTCGGCGAGCACGGCCGCCGTGCCCTCGCCCACCAGGGGCAGGACCCGGTCGACCCCTGCGGCGAGGTTCACCGCAGTCGGACGGGCCGAACGGATCCGCGCGATCGCCGCGGCGCGTTCACCGTCCGGCCAGTGCTCCCGTTCGGCTTCGAGCATGGCGATGGCCACACCGAAGGCGCCCGCGACGCCCAGGGCCGGCGCGCCTCGTACGACCAGCCGCTGGATGGCCTCGACCAGCGTCGCCGTGTCCCGTACGACCAGATGCTCCAGGCGGCCGGGCAGCACCGTCTGGTCGATGAGACGCAGGCCGTCCCCGGTCCATGCCAGAGCCTGGATATCGTCCGCCACGCCCACTCCAAATCGCCGGTATGCGGTGTTCACGCTACCGAGCCCCAGGAGGGCTCGTCCCGGCGCGGCCCGCGTGACCGTGCCACGCGCCTACGCATGCACAGGGTGCCTGCACCTGCAGTCGTATCGGGTGCCGCCCCTACGCTCGTACTGGGTCCTGTGCCTGCGTTCGGGTCGGGTCAGGATCGGGAAGCAGGACGATTCCGGCGATCCGGACCGTGGCGGCCAGTTCGTTGCGGCGTGCCGTCAGGCCGGCGATCTCGGCGATCTGCCCGGCCATGCTCCCCACTCCGCCGGCGCCGCCGGTGACGAACACCGTGTCGCCGGGCCGGACGTCGGACAGGGCGGAGTAGGCCGTCCAGGCATCGGAGATGTGCGCGACGGGGTCGGGCAGCGTGCCGTCCAGCCGGCGGCACTGGGCGGCGGGTACGAAGTGCTCGGGGCGCGGCAGGCCGTCGGGTACGGCGGCGAGCCGGATCTCGCGATTGGTCATGGCGGACGCTAACCCCCGACCCGCGCGTCAGAGGCGAATCGAAACCCGCTATCGCCGTCCACGTAAGGGGTTTCGACGCGGTGTGACCTGCGACGACTTGACACGGGTCGAATCTATGTTCGAAATTGGAGTCGACTCAGGGAGGAGGCGGCGTGGCGGACGCGGCGTTGGCGGGGGCGCTGCCGATGGACGCGCCCCGTGCCGGCGTTCCCGTACTGCCCGCGCTGCGTCCCGTGGTGCCGGGCGGGCTGCGGCCCGGATCGATCGTGGGCGTGGACGGCTCCGGGTCCGCGTCGCTGGGGCTGGCGCTGGTCGCCGGGGTGTCACAGCAGGAAGGGTGGTGCGGCATCGTGGGGCTTCCCGATCTCGGCGTGCCCGCCGCCGTGGGGATGGGCGCCGCTCCCGAGCGGCTCCTGCTGGTGGACGAGCCGGGCGAGCACTGGCCGGACGTGGTGGCGGCGCTGGTAGAGGCGGTCGATCTCGTCCTGGTGAACGTCCCGGAACGCCCGCCCAACGCGGCCGTACGGCGGCTCTCGGCCCTGGCTCGCAAGCACGGCTGCGTACTGGCGCTGACCGGTGCGTTCGCCCGCGACTGGTCCGGGATGCGGCTGCGCCTTCGGGTGGCGGAGTCCGACTGGCAGGGTCTGAGCGACGGCCACGGCGTCCTGCGCGGCCGGCGCGCCCGGATCGTCGCGGACGCACCGGGGCGGGAGCAGGGCACCTGGGTCTGGCTGCCCGGTCCCGACGGCAGCGTGACCCCCGCCGAGCCGGTCAAGCCCCAGCGGCCGACCCTGAACGTGGTCGCATGAGGCCCCCAGGAGGCTCACCTTGAGCCGGGTGCTGGTGATCTGGTGCCCTGACTGGCCGGTGACGGCGGTCGGGGTGGAGGCGGCGACGCCCGGCGCCGTGGTGGTGGAGCAGCGGGTCACGGCGTGCAGTGCGGCGGCGAGGGCCGCTGGGGTGCGCCGGGGCCAGCGGATCCGAGACGCTCAGCGCCGGTGTCCTGAGCTGGTCGTACGGGAGCGCGACTCCGACGCGGAGGGGCGGCTGTTCGAGACGGTCGCCAACGCGGTGGCCGAGCTGACGCCCAAGGTCGAGGTGGTACGGCCCGGCCTGTGTGCCGTACCGGCTCGGGGGGCCGCCCGTTTCTACGGGGGTGAGGAGTCGCTGCGGCTGCTGGTGCAGGACGCGGTGGTGGAGGCGGGGTTCGACTGCGGCGCGGGCATCGCGGACGGGCTCTTCGCGGCGGAGCTGGCGGCGCGCGAGCAGGGCGGCGTGGTCGTCGATGAGGGCGGGGCGGCGGCGTTCCTGGCCCCCTATCCACTGTCGGTCCTGGACCGGCCCGAGCCGGCCGATCTGCTGCGGCGGCTGGGCGTCAGGACGCTGGGCGACTTCGCGGCGCTGCCGTCGGGGCATGTGGCGGGACGGTTCGGGCCCGATGGGGCGATGGCGCACCGGCTGGCGCGCGGTGAGGAGCCGCGGCCGGTGGTTCCGGCGCCGGCGACCGCGGACCTTTCCGTACGGGACGAGTTCGATCCGCCGGCGGAGCAGTCCGAGCAGGTGGTGTTCGCGGCCAAGCGGCTGGCGGGGCGGCTGCACGAGGGGCTGGCGGCGGGCGGGCTGGCGTGTGTGCGGCTGGCCGTGGACGTGGGGTTCGCCGATGGCCATGTGCTGCGGCGGCTGTGGCGGCATGACGGGGAGTTGTCGGACGCGGCGGTGGCCGAACGGGTGCGCTGGCAGCTGTCGGCTGGCCGCAGCGACGAGTCGGTGTGGGGCGGGGTCACGTGGCTGGAGATGTCGCCCGACCAGCTCGTCCCGGACGAGGGCAGGCAGGAGTCCCTGTGGGGGCGGACCGCGGTGACCGAGCGGATCGCGCGTGCCGCCGACCGGATCCAGGGGCTGCTGGGCCATCGGGGCATCACCCGTCCCGTGCTCGCGGGCGGCCGGGGGCCGGGCGAGTGGGTGGACAGGATCCCGATCGGGGATGTGCGGCCCGGTGGCGGGCCGGACGGTCCGTGGCCCGGCCGGATCCCCGCGCCGGCGCCCGCGCTCGTACCGCGCAAGGCCTGGCCCGCCGAGGTCACGGACGCGTCCGGCGATCCGGTGACGGTGTCGGCCCGGAGTGCGGTGTCGGCGGCGCCCGCGTACGTCACGGTCGGGACGGGGCGGCCAGCGGCCGTCGCGTCCTGGACGGGGCCGTGGCCGGCCGTCGAGCGCTGGTGGGACCAGGAGCACGCGCGCCGCAGGGCACGGTTCCAGGTCGTGACCGATGACGGGCGCGCCTATCTGCTGGCCGTCGAGTCGGGCCGCTGGCATGTGGAGGCGTCCTATGACTAGGGGCGTCCAATGACCGGCTGGCACAACCCTGCGGTCCCCTGGCGGGAGTTCGAGAAGCGCCTGTCGTGGGGAGAGGGCTCCGGCGCGCCTGAGGCCGAGGTACGGGAGGAGCCGCCCCGCCCCCGGGTGGTGCCCTCGGACGTGGCGTGGGCGGAGCTGCACTGCCACTCGTCGTTCAGCTTCCTGGACGGGGCCAGCGAGCCCGCCGCGCTGGTGGCGGAGGCGGCGCGGCTCGGCGTGGAGACCATGGCCGTCACCGATCACGACGGCATGTACGGGGCGGTGCAGTTCGCGCGGGCGGCGGGCGAGGCCGGCATCGGGACGGTGTTCGGCGCGGAGCTGAGCCTGGAGCTGCCCGGGCCGCGGACGGGCGAGCCCGATCCGGCCGGGCGGCATCTGCTCGTCCTGGCACGGGGCGCGGAGGGGTACGCGCGGCTCTGCTCGGCGATCACGGCGGCGCAGCTGGCGGGCGGGGAGAAGGGCCGCCCGGTGTACGACCTCGAGGCGCTCGCGGGCGCGCACGACGGTCAGTGGGCCGTGCTGACGGGATGCAGGAAGGGGCTGGTTCCAGCGGCGCTGGCGTCGGGCGGGCCCGAGGCGGCCGAACGCGAACTGCGCAGGATGGCCGAGATGTTCGGGTCCGGCAACGTCTTCGCCGAGCTGATCGACCATGATCAGCCGGGCGACGATCCGCGCAACGACCTGCTGTCCGAGCTGGCCGGCCGGGCCGGCGTGGGCGTGGTGGCGTCCAACAACGTGCACTTCGCGGCGCCCGGGGCGGACGCGCGGCTGGCGCAGGCGCTGGCGGCCGTACGGTCGCGGCGGAGCCTGGACGACATGGTCGGCTGGCTGCCGGCGGGCGGCACGGCGCAC
This sequence comes from Actinomadura sp. 9N407, assembly GCF_044326315.1. Taxonomy (NCBI): domain Bacteria; kingdom Bacillati; phylum Actinomycetota; class Actinomycetes; order Streptosporangiales; family Thermomonosporaceae; genus Actinomadura; species Actinomadura sp. 9N407. Next base: position 242,578 of record NZ_JBIRAW010000011.1, read on the forward strand.
GTGCGGAGCGGCGCGGAGATGGCGGCACGGCTGGCGCGGTTCCCGGGCGTGCGGGAGCGGACGGTCGAGCTGGCCCGCGACTGCGCGTTCGACTTCCAGGTGGTGGCGCCGAGGCTGCCCGACTGGCCCGTACCGGACGGGTACACCGAGGCGAGCTGGCTGCGGCGGCTGGTCGCGGAGGGGGCGCGGAAGCGGTACGGGCCGCCCGAGGCGGAGCGGGTGCCCGGCGCGTACGAGCAGATCGCCCGGGAGCTGGACGTGATCGAAGGGCTCGGCTTTCCCGGCTACTTCCTGATCGTGCACGACATCGTGGAGTTCTGCGCCAGGGAGAACATCCTGTGCCAGGGGCGGGGCTCGGCGGCGAACTCGGCGGTCTGCTACGCGCTGGGCATCACCGGCGTGGACGCCGTACGGCACGGGCTGCTGTTCGAGCGGTTCCTGTCGCCGGGACGGGACGGGCCACCCGACATCGACCTGGACATCGAGCACCGGCGGCGCGAGGAGGCCATCCAGTACGTCTACGGCAAGTACGGGCGCGAGTGCACGGCCCAGGTCGCCAACGTGATCAGCTACCGGCCGCGGATGGCCGTACGGGACGCGGCGCGCGCGCTGGGCTTCTCCCCCGGCCAGCAGGACGCGTGGTCGCGCGGGGTGGATCCACGCGATCCGGTGGGCGCGGAAGCCGACATACCCGCGGCCGTCACGGGTCTGGCCGGGCGGATGCTGGCGCTGCCCCGGCACTTGGGCATCCATTCGGGCGGGATGGTCATCGCCAACCGACCGGTCGGCGAGATCTGCCCGATCGAATGGGCCCGGATGCCGGGACGCAGCGTCCTGCAATGGGACAAGGACGACTGCGCGACCGCGGGGCTGGTGAAGTTCGATCTGCTGGGTCTGGGCATGCTGGCGGCCCTGCACGACTGCTTCGACCTGGTGGCCGAGCACCACGGCGTCCGGTACGACCTGCAATCGATCCCGCCGGAGGATCCCAAGGTCTACGAGATGCTGAGCGACGCCGACACCGTCGGGGTCTTCCAGGTGGAGTCGCGCGCGCAGATGGCCACGCTCCCCCGGCTCCGGCCCAGCAAGTTCTACGACCTGGTGGTGGAGGTGGCGCTGATCCGTCCCGGTCCCATCCAGGGTGGCTCGGTGCACCCGTACCTGCGCCGCCGCAAGGGCAAGGAGCCCGCGACGTGCCCGCACCCCCTGATGGAGAGCGCGCTCGCCCGTACGCTGGGCGTCCCTCTGTTCCAGGAGCAGATGATGCAGCTCGCGGTGGACTGCGCGGGTTTCTCGCCCGCCGAGTCCGATCAGCTACGGCAGGCCATGGGCGCCAAGCGCGCGCCGGAACGCGTCGAACGCCTGAAGCAGCGCCTCCTGGACGGAATGGCCGAGCGCGGCATCCCCGCCCATATAGCGGAGGACGTCTACGAGAAGATCCTGGGCTTCACCGGCTTCGGATTCCCCGAGTCCCATGCGCAGAGTTTCGCGCACCTCGTCTACGCCAGTTCGTACGTCAAACGGCATTACCCGGCGGCGTTCACGGCGGCGCTCGTACGCAACCAGCCGATGGGCTTCTACAGCCCGCAGTCACTACTGGCCGATGCGCGCCGCCATGGGGTCGAGGTACGGGGCGTGGACATCAACGCCAGTGACGTACACCCCACCTTGGAGGAACCCCTCCCGGTGAGGAGCGACCACCCGCACGCGCCCGTGAAGCCGCAGCCGGCGATCCGCCTGGGCTTGAACGGCATCCGCAACCTGGGCGAGGACGTGTGCAAGGCCATCGCGGCAGGGCGCCCGTACACGAGCATGGAGGATCTGGCCCGGCGCGTACGCCTGTCCACAGCGGCCCTTGAGGCCCTCGCCACATCAGGGGCCTTCGGCTCCATCCCCGTACAGGACGGCGGCAAGCCCCTCACCAGGCGCGAGGCCCTCTGGGCCGCGGGCGCCCTCACCGGAACGGGGCCGGGACAGCTGGAAGGCGTCACCCCCGGCGCGCGCGCCCCGTCCCTTCCCGCCATGACCCCGGTCGAGGAGACCCTGGCCGACCTGTGGGCGACGGGCGTCTCCCACACGCACCCCATGGCCCACGTACGCGAAGCGCTGGACGACCTGGGCGCGATCCCGTCCAAGGGACTCCCCCAGGTCCCCGACGAGACGAACATCGTCGTCGCCGGGCTCGTCACCCACCGGCAGCGCCCGCCGACCGCCGGCGGCATGGTCTTCATGACGCTGGAGGACGAGACCGGCATCGTCAACGTGACCTGCCCGCCGCAGATCTTCCAGCGGCACCGCGGCCTGGCCCTCGACTCCCAGGCCCTGCTGGTGAACGGGCGGCTCGAACGCGCCGACGGCGTCACCAACATCCGCGCCACCCGGCTCCGGCGCCTGCCCGTACCCGGCCGTGTGAAGGCCCGCAACTTCCACTAGGAGCAGGTGGGGTGCCCGATCGTCCCGTTCTTGGGCCCGAACGCGCGGTCGCCCGTACCGTCCGCCTTGATCACACGGAGGGCCGGCTTGGCCGCCAGGCCGCGCACGTAGCAGAGCCACGTGCCGTCCTTCGACCAGGCGGGGTCCATCTCGTGATCCCCGCCGGGGGTGAGCTTCCGGTTGCCCGAACCGTCCGCGTTCATCACCCAGATGTTCCCGGCGGAATTGTTACCCCGGCTGTAGGCGATCTGCCTGCCGTCCGGCGACCACTCCGGATCCACCGCGCGCACCGGCTCCGTGCTGAGCTTGGTCCAGGGCCTCCCGGTGTTCCGCGGATCGAGCTTGTAGAGCTGCTCGACGCCGTCGCGCCTGCTCCAGAACACCAGCTCCCCCCGCGACGACCACATCGGGTCGTCCTTGACGGAGGCGTCCTGTGTCAGCCTGCGCGGCTCGGGCTCCCCGATCGTGAGCGCGTAGATCTGCGCCACGGCGGAACCGCCCTCCTTGCCCATGAAGGCCAGCTGCCGGCCGTCCGGCGACCACGTCAGCCGCCCCCCGGCCATGAGCGCGCCGGCCACCGGCCGCGGATCCCTCCCGTCGGCGCCGACGGTCCAGGCCTCCGCGCCGTTCCCCTTCCGGCGTACGAAGGCCACCTTGCTGGGATCGGTGGGGGACCGTTCAGGCAGGACGTCGCACGTGTCCCCCGGTACGAGCGTCACCGGCGCGTCCTGGCCGGGCGTGTAGGTACCGATATCGCCGTGGCACTCGTTGGGCCAGCCCGCCTTGGTGTCGATCCGTACGAGCATCGCCTCGGTGGGCGGCCCGGCCTCCTTGACCTGGGCCCCGCTGTCGGCGGGCGGGTCGTCCCCCAGCACGGCCAGCAGCACGCCGCCCGCCAGCAACCCGCCCACGGCGAACATGGCCCCGCCCACCAGCAACCTCTTGCGCCGCGCCTTGGGCGGCTCCATCCCCTGAGGTCCCGCGCCGTGGAGCGGCCCCATGTGCGGAGGCGGCATAGGCGGCGGCAACGCGGCCGAAGGTCCGTGAACGCCCGGATCGGTGATCGTCCGCCCTGCGGGATCCGTCGGCTGCCTGGGGGCCTCGGCTCCATGAGAACCATCGGCCCCGGCCCGCTGCGCCTCCAAGGGCACCGTGTGCGACGGCCCGCCGGCGTAAGCAGCAGGCTGCGGCGACTCGCTCCGAACCGGTTGCGGCTCGGGCGGGTTCGTCCAGGATTCGCCGAGGGTGGTGGTGACGTCCACGTCGCTGGCGGCGCCGCCGACCAGGCTGAGCAGGAGGTCGCGGGAGGTGGGGCGGTCCTCGGGTTCCTTGCGGAGGGCGGCGCGGACGATGCCGGCGAGGGGTTCGGAGAGGGCACCGAGCTCGGGGTCGGCGTGCAGGGCGCGGCCGACCATGATCTGCAGGGAGCCCTCGCCGAACGGGTTGCGGCCGTTCGCGGCGTAGGCGACCAGGCAGCCCCAGGCGAAGACGTCGACCGCCGGGGTGAGCTTCTGGGTGAGGATCTGCTCCGGCGCGATGTAACCGGGGGTACCGACCACCTGGCCGGTCGCGGTGTGCGAGCCCGCCGCGTCCAGGGCACGGGCGATGCCGAAGTCGATCACGCGGGGGCCCGAGATGGACAGCAGCACGTTGCTGGGCTTGAGGTCGCGGTGGACCAGGCCGGCGGCGTGGATGGCGACCAGCGCGGCGGCGACCCCGACGGCGACGCCGTCCAGGAGGCCCTGGGAGAGGGTGCCCTGCTCCTGGATGTGCTGGAGGAGGGAGGGGCCCTCGATGTACTCGGTGACCATGTAGGCCAGGTCCATGTCCTGGCCGTGGCCGAGGACCTGGGCCGTACAGAACGAGGCGACGCGCTCGGCGTTGCGGCACTCGTCGTTGAAGCGGGCGACGAACGCGCGGTCGCCCGCGAGCTCGGGGCGCACGACCTTGACCGCGACGGGGCGGCCGTCGGTGCCGCGGCCGAGGTAGACCGCGCCCATGCCACCTTCACCGATCTTGGCCTCGAGCGCGTACGGGCCCACCCGGGTCGGGTCGTGGGGCTGCAGCTCGCGCGGCGCCACCGCGCCAGGCCCGCTCTCCATGGGTGTACACCTCTCGCCGCCGGGCCCCCTCCGGTCGGCCGCCGTAGCCGAACGGCGCCTGGACCCACCCCGGCCTCCAGAGTGGCAGAGAACGGCGCGCATGACCCCAGGCCGGACAAGGCCGGAAAAGGTCAATGTTTCACCAAGGCTCGCCAGACGCCCGGTAAAGCGCCAGGAGGCGCCACATACGCTGATCAACGGCCTACAGCATGACGCGGAGGGTGGTCTTGCTCCCCTGGACCCGCCGTCGGAGGGGCGTCACGGTGGCGCTCCTGGCGGCATTGCCGGTGGCATCGGCCGGGACGGGGTGCTCGCCCCGGGAGCACCGGGAGCCGCCGCCGGTCACCGACGTCACCGCCATCCGCGAGGTCGATCCCGGCGGCGTGCCCGGCCTGATGCCGGTCACGCGCAGCGGCGGCGGCGACCGGCACCGGCTGTTCGCCTCGTACCCGCGGATCTCCGGGGCCGGCGCCTTGAGCGGCGCGCTCGCGCGGGCGCAGGACGAGCAGGTCCGGCGGTTCACCGAGCGCACGTCGAGGGGGCCGTCCGTACCGGAGTTGAACATCGAGTGGTCGCTGACCGCCGCCTCGGGCGATGTGGTCGGGGTACGGCTGGTGACCTCGGCGTTCCCCGGCGGTACGACGCGCCGCACGTTCTGGTACGACGGCGCCGCGGGCGCGGTGCGCTCGTCCGCCGACCTGGTGGACGGGCCTGGCCGGCTGGCCGCGCTCGTCCGCGCGAAGGAACCGGGAGCCGTTCCGGCGAAGGCCGGTCCCGAGGCCTTCTCCTCGCTGGCGTTCAACGACCAGGGCGATCTGGTCGTCGAGTTCAGCGACGACGCGGTCGCGGCGGGCACCGCCGGGGCGGCCGAGCCGACGGGGACGCCCGGCCGGGTCGCGGTGGCGCTGGGGCACCGGGAGTACGAGCCGCTGCTGTCGGCGTTCGGGCGGCGGGCCCGTGATGCCGCGCTGGCGCCCCGTCCCGTGCTGAGGCTGGGGCCACCGGAGAGTCCGACCTTGGCGGCTTCGCGGTCGCCTGCGCCGCAGGCCGACTGCCGTACGGCCAAGTGCGTGGCGCTCACGTTCGATGACGGGCCGGGCCCGGACACGGGACGGCTGCTGGACGCGCTGGCCGAGCGCGGGGCCCGCGCGACGTTCTTCGTGGTGGGCGGGAACGCCGCCGCCCAGCCGGAACTGCTGCGGCGGCAGCGGGCCGAGGGACACGAGATCGGCAACCACACGCACGCCCATCGCGATCTCAGCCGGCTGCCGGCACTGCGGATCAGCTCCGACATCCAGCGCACGCAGGAGGTGATCAGGTCCGCCACCGGGCACGGCGGCATGCTGCTCAGGCCGCCGTACGGGGCCGTGAACGGGACGGTGACCGGCGTGGCCAGGTCGCTGGGGCTGGTCCAGATCCGGTGGACCGCCGATCCCGAGCGGGACGGTGACGGCGCGGCGGCGATCGCCGGCCGGGCGGTGGCGCTGGCCAGGGCGGGCGGGATCATCCGGATGCACGACGTGCGGCCGGCGTCGGTGGACGCGGTCCCGGAGATCCTCGACCGGCTGGCCCGGGACGGCTACAGCTTCGTGACCGTCTCGGCGCTGCGGGCCGGGCGGCGATCGGGGCCCGGCTGACCTCCGCCACGCGGCCCGGCCGACCTCGGCCGCGTGGCCCGGCCGGCTTCAGCCGGTGATCATGTCGAGCCGGCGCAGGATCACGCCCTCGCGCAGCGCCCAGGGGCAGACCTCCAACTGCGTCACCCCGAGCAGGTCCATCGCGGCGTCGGCGACGATCGCGCCGGCGGGCAGCTGCGGGACCCGCCGTTCGGAGACTCCGGGCAGTTCGGCACGTTCCACAGGGTCCATCAGGGCCAGCTTGTCGGCCCATTCGGTGACGTCATGGTGGCTCAGCACCCGCCGGACGAACGGGCCCTCGGACGAGGGAGCCGCGCCGGCGATCCTGGCGAGCTGCCGGAACGTCTTCGACGTGGCCACCGCGTGGTCGGGTGCCCCGTACCGGGCGACCTCGCCGACATGGCGGGCGATCTCGGCGCGGACGTGCCGGCGCAGCTTGCGCGCCTCGTCGGCGGGCACCGGATCGTCGGTGAACCAGTCGCGGGTGAGCCGGACGGCGCCCAGCGGCAGCGAGATCGCCGCGTCCGGGTCCTCGTCGATGCCCGCCGCGATCTCCAGCGAGCCGCCGCCGATGTCGATCACCAGCAGCCGGCCGGAGGACCAGCCGAACCAGCGCCGGACGGCCAGGAAGGTCAGCCTGGCCTCCTCGTCGCCGGCCAGTACCTGGATATCGACCTGGGAGTTCTCCCGGATGCGGTCCAGGACCTCCTCGCCGTTGGAGGCGTCCCGTACGGCCGAGGTGGCGAACGCGACCAGGTCCTCCACGCCCTTGTCCTCGGCGATCTGGAGCGCCTCGTCGACGAAGTCGTGCAGCGTGCGCTCCCCCTCCGCCGACAGCCGGTCGCCGTCCTCGAGATGGGCGGCCAGCCGCAGCTCCGCCTTGTGTGAGAACGCCGGTAGCGGACGCGCGCCGCGGTGCGCGTCCACCACCAGGAGATGCACCGTGTTCGAGCCCACGTCCAGCACGCCGAGTCGCATGTCCATGACGCTACCGAAAGCAGGGTCGGGGATCTCCCACCGATCCCGACTTAAAAGACAGACTCCCCTGCTCGAACGGCACGGCCCTCCGGACGGAGCGGGCCCCGATCACCTCCCGGTCAGGTAACGAAGCCCCGCCCGGCCGCGACATTCTGGTGGGATATCCCCGGCATGCTTCGCTCCCGTCCACCGGAGAGTCCGATGAACGACGGCCCGCACCCTCCCCACGTCCAGCCCCCGTACGTTCAGTCCCCCTACGTCCAGCCCCCGGACGCCCGGTCCCCGGCCTTGCAGACCCCGTACGGGCAGACCCCGTTCGGGCCGCCGCCGGAGGCCGTGGCCCGTGTCCGGGTGTGGCGGCGCGCGGCGGCCTGGTCGATCGACTTCGCCCTGGTGATCGCGGTGGCGGTGGCGCTGGGCGCCTGGACGTGGACGCGGATCGGCGCGCTGATCACGAGCGTGCCCGCCCTGGCGGAGAAGAGCGCGTGGGGGCTGCTCAGCTCGCGCGGGGACGTCAAGGGCGCCTCGGTGGACTTCGGGCTCTCGCTGTGGGGCACCGCGTCCGGCTACGTGGTGCAGGCCTTCGCGGCACTGGTCCTGATCGCGTTCCTCTACCACTTCGCCGCGCTCACCTGGAAGGGCCGTACGCTCGGCAAGCTGGCGCTCGACCTGCGGGTGGAGCCGTCCGGCCGCGACCGGCTCGGCAAGGGCCAGGCGCTGGCGCGGGCGGCGTCGGCCGGTGTCGCCGACGTCGGCCTGTACGCGCTGGCCTGCTGCCTGCTCCTCCGGGGGGACTTCGTGCTCTCGGTGACGCTCTGGGTGCTCGCCGTCGCCGTGTTCTGGCTGAACGCCCTGCCGGTCCTGTTCCCCGGGAACCGTACGTTCACCGACCGGGTGACGGGCACCCGTGTGGCGCGCTCCCATCTGCTCCGCGCCGCCGCCGGGCAGGCCGCCCAGGCCGCTCAGGGCGGCCGCCTCGCCCTGGAGAGGGCCAGGCAGTCCTATGCGGTCCGGCGGGCCGATTCGCCGCCCGCCATCGCTCCGCCGCAGCAGCCGTACGCGCCGTACCCTCAGGCCTCCCCGCACGTGCGGATCCCGAGGCCCGAGGACCAGTGAGCGAACGGCTAACGTGGGCGGCATGAGCCATGAGGTCGGTGCGGCGGAACGGCGGTGGCGCGTGCCGCCGGCGCACATCGCTCTCAAGGCGGGCGCGGCCGTCGCGGTCGCCCTGCTTGCCCTGATGTCGCTGGACGACCGGCCGCTGCTGCTGATGGCGCTCGTCGCCACCGCGGGGCTGACCGCGCTGGCCGTACGGGACGTGCTCGCCCCCGTGCGGATCGCAGCCGACGCGGAAGGCATGACCGTGGTCAGCGGCTACGCGGGACATGTCCGGCTCCCGTGGAGCGCGGTGACGGCCCTGCGGGTGGACGAGCGGCGCCGGCTGCTCATGCACAGCAAGCTGCTGGAGATCGAGACCGGCGACGATCTGCATCTCTTCAGCGCCTACGACCTCGGCGACGACGTCCAGGACGTCGCCGAGGAGCTGGAGCGCCTCCGCCCCGGCATCTGACGCCCGGCTCGTGGTGACTAGGTGGGCAGCGGGTCGTCCGCGTTCGGGTAGGAACCCTGGGCGCCCGGTTCGCGGACGGCGGCGGCGCCGACGCGGGCCGCGTAACGGGCCGCGTCGGGCAGGGCGTCGCCTCGGGCCAGGCGCAGGCAGAGGGCGGCGGTGAACGCGTCGCCCGCACCGGTGGTGTCGACCGCCTCGACCTTGGGCGAGGCGATGGCCGTCACGCCGGAGGCGTCGGCGACCAGGGCGCCGTCCGCGCCGAGCGTGATCAGCACCGAACGCGGGCCGCGCGCGAGCAGCTCCGCCGCCATCGCCTCGGGCTCATCGCGGTGACCCAGCAGGAACGCCGCCTCGTGCTCGTTCACCACCAGCGGGTCGCACAACTCCAGGACGCCGACGGGCAGCTCCGCCGGCGGGGACAGGTTGAGCACGACCCGGGCCCCCGCGCCGGCGGCGGTACGGGCCGCGGCCTCGACCGTCTCGAGCGGGATCTCCAGCTGGAACGACACCACCGAGGCACCGGCGAGCATGTCGCGGGCCCGTTCCACATCGGACGGCAGGAGCCGCGCGTTGGCGCCCGGCGAGACGATGATGCTGTTGTCGCCGCCGGTGTCGACCGTGATCAGCGCGACCCCGCTGGGTCCCGGGGTGACGATCAGATGGGCGAGGTCCACGCCCGCCGCCGCCAGGGCGTCGCGGAGCAGGGCGCCGTGGCCGTCGTCCCCGATCCGGCCGAGGATCGCGGCCCTGGCGCCCAGCCGGGCGGCGGCGACGGCCTGGTTGGCCCCCTTGCCGCCCGGATAGGTCGCCAGGTCCGATCCCAGCACGGTCTCGCCGGGCGCCGGGCGCCGGTCGACGCCGATCACCAGATCGGCGTTGACCGATCCGACCACGACCACTTCATGCCGTTGCGACCCTGCCCGTTCCGACACTGCCCGTTCCGACACTGCGTCCGTCTCCTTACGACGTGGCGAACCTCAGACGTGGCGAACCCTAGGACGTGGCGAACTCGGCCGCGTTCTCGGGTGTGGCCATCTTCACCGGCACCATCGAGGTCGGCGCGAGCTCGTCGCCGTCGGCCGCCTTGATGGCGCTCTGCACCGCCATCCTGCCCAGCAGCCGGGGCTGCTGCGCCACGGTCGCGTTCATCGTCCCAGCCTGCACGGCCTTGATGCCGTCCGGGGTTCCGTCGAACCCGACCACCTTCACCTGCTCGCCGGCCTTGCCGCCGAGCGCCTTGATCGCGCCCAGCGCCATCTCGTCGTTCTCGGCGAAGACACCGTTCAGGTCCGGGTTGGACTGCATGAGGTTGGTCATGACGTCCAGTCCCTTGGTGCGGTCGAAGTCGGCGGGCTGCCTGGCCACGACCTGGATTCCGGGGAACTTCTCGATCCCCTCCTGGAATCCCTGGCCGCGCTCCCGGGACGCCGAGGCGCCCGGCTGGCCCTGGATGACCACGATCTTGCCCTTGCCGCCCAGCTCGCGCGCCATCTGCTCGGCCGCCAGCCGGCCGCCGGCGATGTTGTCGGAGGCGACCAGCTGCGCCACGGTGGCGCCGTTGACGGTACGGTCCGCCGCGACCAGCGGGATCTCGGCCCGGTTCGCGGCCTGGGCGGCGGGCGCGGCGGCATCGGAGTCGACCGGGTTGAGGATGATCCCCTTCATCCCCTGGCTGGTGAAGTTCTGGACCTGGTTGACCTGCTGGGACGCGTCGTTCTGGGCGTCGGAGACGGTCAGCGTGATGCCCTGCTTCTTCGCCTCGTCCTCGGCGCCCTGCCGGAACTGCACGAAGAAGGGGTTGTTCAGCGTGGACACCGACAGCCCGATCTTGGTGCCGCCGCCGCCCACGGTGCCGGCCTTGCCGCCGTCGCCGGTGGCGGCGACGCCGACCGCCAGCGCGACCACGGCCGCGACCGCCACGGCGCCGCCGGTCCAGAACGCGGCGGGCCGGATCCGGGTGCCGCGGCGCCGTACGGTGTCCAGCAGCACGGCCAGCGCGATCACCACGCCGATCACGACCTGCTGCCAGAACGCCGACACCGACAGCAGGTTCAGCCCGTTGCGCAGCACCGCCAGGATCAGCGCGCCGACCAGGGTGCCGAACGCGCGGCCCTTGCCGCCCGACAGGCTCGCCCCGCCGATCACGACGGCGGCGATGGCGTCCAGCTCGTAGCCGCTGGCGGCCTGTGGCTGGGCCGAGGCGAGCCGGCCCGCCAGCACGATCCCGGCGACGGCGGCGAACGCGCCGGCCAGCGCGTAGGTGACCAGCTTCTGCCGCGAGACGCGGATGCCCGACAGCCGGGCGGCCTCCTCGTTGCCGCCGATCGCGTACATCGCCCGGCCGCTGTAGGTACGGGCCAGCAGGAACGCGGTGAGCAGCCCCATCACCACCATGACGATCACCGGGACCGGCAGGTAGGAGCCGATGGTGTCGCCCACATGGGTGACCGCGCCGGGCAGCGCGATCGGGCTGCCCTGCGAGATCACCAGCGCCAGCCCGCGGGCGATGCCCAGCATGGCCAGGGTGGCGATGAACGGCGGCAGCTTGCCGTAGGTGATCAGCACACCGTTGACCAGCCCGGCCGCGACGCCGGTGGCGATCGCCAGTACCAGCGCGAGCGGCCATGGCAGCCCGTGCGTGGTGGCCGTCCAGGCCAGTACCACCGCGGACAGCGCCGCCACCGCGCCGACCGACAGGTCGATGCCCGCGGTGACGATGACGAATGTGACGCCGAACGCGAGGATGGCGACGACGGCCGCCTGCACCCCGACGTTCAGCAGGTTGGTGACGGTCAGGAAGTCGCCGGACAGCAGGGCGAGAACGACGACCAGGACCACCAGGCCGGCCAGCGCGCCGTTCTCGCCCAGCAGCCGGCCCGCCATCCGCGCCGCACCGCCCCGCGACGGCTCCGGGGACCGCTTCGGCAGCGTGTCAGTGGACATCTGGCTCTCCGTCCGTGTGCTCGTTTCCGTTCGCCGCGAGGGCCAGCGCCATCACGGTGTCCTGGGTCGCCTCGTCCGCCGGCAGCTCGCCGGTCAGCCGGCCGCGCGCCATCACCAGCACGCGGTCGCTCATCCCCAGCACCTCGGGCAGGTCGCTGGAGATCATCAGTACCGCGTGCCCGGAGGCGGTCAGGGTGTTGATCAGCCGGTAGATCTCGACCTTGGCGCCGACGTCGATCCCGCGCGTCGGCTCGTCCAGGATCAGTACCTTGGCCTCGGCCAGCAGCCACTTGCCGATCACGATCTTCTGCTGGTTGCCGCCGGACAGCGTGCCCGCCTCCTGCCGCAGGCCCGCCATCCGCACGTTCAGCTTTTCGGCGATGCCGGCCGCACGGCCGCGCTGCCCGGAACGGTCCACGAGCCCGGCGCGGCTGGTCGGGCCGAGCGTGACCAGGCCCAGGTTCTCCTGGACGTCGGCGCCCAGCACCAGTCCCTGGCCCTTGCGGTCCTCCGGGACGAGCCCGATGCCCGCCTCCATCGCCGCGTGCACGTCGCCGCCGCGCAGCACCGCGCCGTCCACGGTGACCGTGCCCCGGTCGTACGGGTCGGCACCGAAGACCGCGCGGGCGACCTCGGTACGGCCCGCGCCCACCAGGCCGGCCACCCCGACGACCTCGCCGGCCCGGACCTCGAACGAGACGTCCTCGAAGGCCCCGTCCCGGCCGAGGCCGTCCACCCGCAGCAGCGGCGCGCCCACGTCGGCGCGCTCGCGCGGGTAGCGCTGCTCGATCGGCCGCCCGACCATCAGCCGGACCAGCTCGTCCTCCGGGGTGCCGGCCGGCACCTCGGCCACCGAACGGCCGTCGCGCAGTACCGTCACCCGGTCCCCGATCCGGGGGATCTCCTCGAGGTGGTGGGTGATGAACACGACCGCCACGCCGCGCTCGCGCAGCGTCGCGACGATCGCGAAGAGGGTGTCGACCTCGCCGCCGGTCAGCACCGCGGTGGGCTCGTCCATGATCAGTACGCGGGCGTCCCGGCCGAGCGCCTTGGCGATCTCGACCATCTGCATCCGGGCGATGCCCAGATCGCCCATCCGCTGCCGCGGGCTCGCGTCCACGCCCACCCGGGCCAGCAGCTCCCCCGCCGCCGCGTCCATCGCCCGCCGGTCCACCATCCCGAACCTGCGCGGCGGACGGCCGAGGAAGAGGTTCTCGGCGACCGTCAGCTCCGGTACGAGGTTGAACTCCTGGTAGATGGTCGCGATGCCGAGTTCGGCCGCGTCCTGGGCCGAGCGGATGTCGGCCGGTGTCCCGTCCACCTCGATCCGGCCGGAGTCGGGACGGTGCGCGCCCGACAGCGCCTTGATGAGCGTGCTCTTGCCGGCGCCGTTCTCGCCGAGGAGCACGTGCACCTCGCCGGGACGCAGGTCGAAGTCGACCCCGTCCAGCGCCACCACGCCGGGGAACGTCTTGCGCAGGTCGCGTACCCGCAGGATCTCGTCGGTCATGCCGGGCTTCCTTCCTTCTCTGCGCCAGCCTTGTCTGTGCCGGACCGCTCGCCACAGGAGCGGCGGACCACCAGCCGCGCGGTCAGCACCACCGGTTCCACCGGCCGGTCGTCGATCAGTCCGGTCAGCACCCGGACCGCGCGCCGGCCGAGCTCCTGGACGGGCTGCCCGATCGCGGTGATCGGCGGATCCACATGGGTGAACCACGGAAGATCGTCGTACGAGGCCAGCGCCACCCGGCCCGGGATCGGCAGGCCCCGGGCGCGGATCTCGTCCAGCGCGCCCAGTGCCATCAGGTTGTCCCCGGCGAAGATCACCTCGGGGGGTTCGGGCAGGTCCAGCAGGCGCGCCGCGCCGGCCCGCCCGCTGGCCGCCTGGAAGTCGCCGGCCTCCAGGTACTCGTCGCGGACCGGCAGTCCGCAGGCCTGCATCGCGGCGATGAACGCCTCGGTCCGCTCCCGTCCGGTCGACAGCAGCGCGGGACCGGATATGAAGGCGATCCTGCGGTGCCCGAGGTCGCGCAGGTGCCGGACCAGCTCGGCGATCGCCGCCGTCCCGTCCGCCCGTACGGTCGGCACGTCCAGGCCGGGCAGCGTGCGGTCCAGGAACACCAGCGGCAGGCCGTCGCCGACCAGGTCGCGCACCAGCGGGGTGATCTCGGCGGTGGGGCAGAGCAGGAGCCCGTCCACGCGCTGCTCCAGCAGGGTACGGACGTAGTGGTCCTGCCGTTCGGGCCGCTCGTCGGCGTTGCCGATCACGACGGAGTAGCCCAGCGTGCGGGCCTCGTCCTCGATCGTCCGGGCCAGCTCGGTGAAGAACGGGTTGAGGATGTCGCCGATGACCAGCCCGATCGTGCGGGTGGCGTCGGTGCGCAGCGAGCGGGCGACGGCGTTGCGGCGGTAGCCCAGCTCGGCGACGGCGGCCAGGACCCGGTCCCGGGTCTCCGGGGTGACCCGGGCGCTGTCGTTCAGCACGCGCGACACCGTGGCGACGGACACTCCTGCCCGCAGGGCCACGTCCTTCACGCTCGCCATGATCGCCTCCGCTTGTAAACGATTACATCAATGTAAACGATTACAAGCCCGGTTCGCATCCCCGGCCGCCCATCATTTTCATGACGGGCGGCCGGGGGGGTCGTCAGACCTTGGATTCGGCGTGCGCCGGGGCGGGAGCGGCGTGCCGTCCCGTGGAGACGGCGCGCCGGACGGGAATGGACAGCGAGATGGCGGCGGCGACGAGGGCGACGGCGCAGCCGATCAGCATGCCGGTACGGAAGCCGTTCTCGGTGGGCACCGTGTAGCCGCCCACCTGCATGCTCATCTGGGCCAGGACGACCCCCACCACGGCGGCGGAGACCGAGGTGCCGACCGAGCGCATCACGGTGTTGAAGCTGTTGGCCGAGGCGGTCTCCGACTGCGGCACGCCCCCCATGATCAGGGCGGGCATCGCCCCGTACGCCATCCCGACACCGCCGCTGGAGATGCAGACCACGATCATCAGGCCCCAGGTCGAGCCCATCAGCGCCATCGAGGAGCCGTAGCCGGCCGCGATCACCAGGCTGCCGACGAACAGCGTGACCTTGGGGCCGCGGGCGGCCGACAGGCGGGCGCCGAGGGCCGACATCAGCATCATCATCACGCCGCCGGGGGCCATCCACAGGCCCATGGCCAGCATCGACTGGCCGAGGCCGTAGCCGGTCTCCGCGGGCAGCTGCAGCAGCTGGGGAATGATCAGCGACTGGGCGTACATCGCGAAACCGATCACGACGGACGCGGCGTTGGTCAGCAGCACCTGCGGCCGCGCGGTCACCCGCAGGTCGAGCAGCGGGTCGCGGGTGCGCAGCTCCCACCAGCCCCAGGCCAGCAGCAGGACGATCGCGGCCGCGAACATGCCGAGCGTGGTCACGCTGGTCCAGCCCCAGTCGCCGCCCTTGGACACGGCCAGCAGCAGGCAGATGAGCGCGGCGCCCAGTCCGAGCCCGCCCAGCAGGTCGAACCGGGACCCGGCGCCGAGCGCGGGGGTGGCGGGCACGACCAGCCAGATCAGCACGGTGATCAGGAGGCTGAGCACGGCGACGCCCCAGAACAGGACCCGCCAGCTGGCGTTCTCGGCGACCACCGCGGCGATCGGCAGCCCGAGGGCTCCGCCGATGCCCATGGAGGCGCTCAGCAGGGCGATGGAGGAGCCCAGCCGCTCGGTCGGCAGCACGTCGCGCAGGGCGCTGATGCCCAGCGCGATGATGCCGGTGCCCATTCCCTGGACGGCCCGGCCGGTGATCATCGGGATCAGCGAGGAGGACAGCGCGCAGATCACCGAGCCCACGATCAGCAGGGAGGCGCAGACCAGCAGCATGCGGCGCTTGCCGTACATGTCGCCGAGCCGCCCGGTGATCGGGGTCGCCACCGCGGCCGCCAGCAGCGTGACGGTGATCACCCACGAGGCGTTCGAGGCGGTGGTGTCCAGCATCCGCGGCAGATCCCCGATGAGAGGCACCACCAGGGTCTGCATGAGTGCGGCGACGATGCCGGCCACGGCCAGCACGCCGACGATGCCGCCCGGACGGACGGCGGGCGCGGGACTGTCCACGCGTTATCTCCCTCTTTTCAGGACCACGAGGTCTCACGACCAGAGAGGTCTCAGGACCAGAATCCTGTGTACCGTACAGCTATTACTATGTATCGTACAGCTAGTATGTGGAGTGCACGATGCATGTAAGCTGCACAATCAGTGTGGTATATCTGCCCTGAGAGCCTCGTCACAGCACGGGTGCCGGATCGCGGGAGAAGGGCCGGGATGAAAGAACCCACGTACATGGTCGAGTTCGAGACCATGCTCCTCGGGCGGCATCTGCATCTGACCAACCCGCGTCCCCGGCGGGACGGCGAGCATCTGGACCGCAGCGCCTACACCCTGCTCAGCCGCATACGGATGGAGGGCCCGATGTCCATCGGGCAGCTCAGCGACGCGTTCGGCCTGGACACCTCGACCCTCAACCGGCAGACGGCCGCGATGCTGCAGGGCGGGCTGGTCGAGCGCATCCCCGACCCCGGCGGCGGCATCGCGCGCAAGTTCCGCATCACCGCCGAGGGCGAGCGCCGCCTCGGCACCGAACGGGAGACGAACGTCCGCGGCCTGGAGCGGGTGCTGGCGGCCTGGGATCCCGACGAGGTCGCCGCCTTCGCCGCCTTCCTCAGGCGCTTCAACACCGACATCGAACGCCTCGACGGGCGTCCCTGGCCCCGCCCGGACTCCCCCGCGGCGAGGGAGCCCGAGCCGGACCCCGCCGGGCACCGGGGCTGATGCCCGGCGGGGTGACCCGCTCTAGCGGGAGGCCAGGAACTCGGTACGGGCGATGATCGCGGTGTCGGGGTTGTCGCTGAACAGGCCGTCGATGCCCGTCCGGTAGAAGATGTCGTACTCCTTCAGGGCCTGGCCGTAGTCACCGGGCGCGGTGCCGTTGCGCAGGTCGGTGGGCAGGAACTGGTTCTCGTTGCGGAACGTGTACGGGCTGACCTTGAGCCCGGCCGCGTGCGCGTCCTTCACCAGCGGGGTCGGCGTACCGAGCGAGCCGTCCGGCTTCAGCGGGATCACCCGGGACTTCTCCGGGCCGATCCAGTCGGCGTAGGTGCTGATCTCCTTGAGCCCGGCCGGGGTGACCATGTCGTTGAACGTGGGTCCCCGGCCGTTCGCGACCGTGTCGTACGGGGCGCCCGAGGTGGAGATCGCCTGCAGGGCCGGGACGCGCAGCGCCTTGTCCAGCATCCGCAGGCTGGTCGGCTCGAAGGACTGCACGATGGCCCGGCCGTCGCGGTGGTCCAGCCCGTTCCGCTTGAGGGTCGCGATGAGGGTGCCCTCCAGCGGGAGCCCGATCGAGCGGAAGTAGGTCGGGTGCTTGGTCTCGGGGAAGATCCCGACCCGGCGGCGCTGCTCGCGGCCGAGCCGCTTCGCCAGATCGATGACCTCCTGCAGCGTCGGGACCTGGTACCGACCGTTGTAGATCGTGTTGTGCTGCCGGATGTCGGGCAGCCGCTCCACCGCCCGCAGCGTCTTGAGTTCGGCCAGGGTGAAGTCCTCGGTGAACCACCCGGTCACGGCGCGCCCGTCGATGCTCTTGGTCGTCTTCCGGTTCGCGAACTCCGGCCGGCTCCCGACATCGGTCGTACCGCCGATCTCGTTCTCGTGCCGCGCGACCAGCTCGCCGTCCTTGGTCGGGACGAGATCGGGCTCGATGTAGTCGGCCCCCATCCGTACCGCCAGCTCGTACGACGCCGTCGTGTGCTCGGGGCGATACCCGGAGGCGCCCCGGTGCCCGAGCACGATCGGCGCCGCCTTCTCCGGCCCCGCCTGCGCGGGCGCGGCGGGCGCGGCCGCCGCGGGGCTCGCGACCGTGAGCAGGGGCAGCAGGACGGCTGCGGCTCCCAGCAGCGCGGTCGTCCGCCTCCTCGTCGTTCCACCGGCGGCCATGTCGGCTCCTCTCCCGCGGCCCCTCCGGAGCGACCATCGCCCCCGGGAGATCACCGCGCCCGGAACGTATCGAGCGATGCCCGTCCCGGCCAGGAGGCAAGCGGTGACGGCCCGGCCAACCCTGGCCGTCGCGGTCATGAACGGCCCCGGCGGCCGGGAACGCCCGCTCGTCCGGGAACGCCTGAACGGGCGAAAGCGTCCAAGCGCCATGAAAGCGCGCCCGGTCCTGATCGTCGCGGCGGTGCTGCTCGTCCTGGCCACGGCCTGCACCGAGCACGACCCCAGGGGCGGGAACGTCAGGCTTCGCCAGGTCTTCGCCCTGGCCATCGGGGACACGGCCCGGCTCCAGGGAACCGGCCTGACCGTCACGTTGCGGGGCGTCCGCGACGACAGCCGGTGCCCCGAAGACGTCGATTGCGGCTGGGCGGGTGACGCGACCGTCATCGTCGCCGTCACCGACGGGCGGTCGGCACCGGCGGAGCACGAGTTCCACACGTACCGCCACATGTACCGGAAGCCGCAGCCGTCCGGTGATCCGACCCGGCGGCCCGATCCGGACGGGCGGAGCGACCTCGCCCGGATCGACGGGTACGATCTCCACTTCGCCGGCCTCGGCCCGCCGCGCAAGTCCGATGACGACATCGAGCCCGGCGACTACCGGGCGCGCTTCGCCATGGCCCCGGCCGCCCGCCCCTGATTCCATCGCGGGCCGGCCCCACTCCCCCGGCGTGCTCGGAAGAGTGCCGGCCGGGCAGGCCGCGGCCGGTCAGGGGCCCACCCTGCGGGCGGCCTTCACCGCGGCCGCGTAGGCGCGGTCGAGCGCCTCCACGGCGGAACCCTCGTACGCCTCGCACTCGATCCGGACCAGTGTGTTCCGTACTCGGAAGAGCACCTCGGCTTGGCCGCGGGCCTCGTCCCCCACCCCGTCGCGGCCGAAGACGATGAACGCCTCGTCGCCGATCCCGGCCAGCGGATGGAAGTCGACGTCGTGCGGGCGGTTGACCGGGCCACTGGCCCGGGACCGGTGGTATTCGCGCAGGTACGCCCGCGATGCCGCCTCGGTCCCGCCGGCGGCCTCGGTATCGGCGATCGACGCGATCTCCGCGTTGAGCGACAGGTCCCAGGAGCACCGGTCCAGATCGGCGCCGGGGAAGTCCTTGTCGAGCAGCAGCGCGTACTTCTGCCGGTACGGCGCTCCTGGAGCGTCCAGGTCCTCGGTCTCACGGCCGGACAGCAGGCCGCACGCCGGGGGGACACGCCGAAGCGGCGGCGGCCGGTGCCGTTCGCCCGCGACGGCGGGCCGTGCGTCCAGAGCGAGCCTCATGTTCTCCGCGATGTCCGCGGCCGCCATGAAGGCGCCGTCCAGAGCGGCCTTCGCGTCGAGCGCCTTCACCTTGTCGGGCCGGGCGCGAGCACCGTCACCGGCGTAGTCGGCACCGCCGTACTCGACCTGGACGACGATGTTGCCGCCCCGGAAGACGACGGCGACCGTCCGCGTCTCGTTGCCGGGCGTGTCCCTCCCCGTCTTCTCCAGGGTGACGGCCTCGTCCCCCAGGCCCGTGACCTTGCGGACGGCTCCCCGCGCGGTGGACGAGCCGCTGTCCGGCCTCGCGTCCAGCGCGCGGGCGAAGTCGTCCATCGCGACGCTGACGGGGGACGGCACCCCTGCGTTCCCCTTGTCGATCCGCACCGCCAGCGTGCGGTTGCCACCGCCGAGGCTCCAGGCGATCGCACCCGTCTCCCACGTGCACGATTCGGAGTCGGCGTCGAAGATGAGCCCCGTCGGCTCCCCGCGCGGTGCCAGCCGGTCCCGTACCTTTTCGGAGAGGCCGCACCCCTGCGGGATCTCCGCCACCACCGGGCCGGCCGGAACGCGGTCGGGGGCCCTCAGCGCGGCCTTGAGCGGCGCGCCCGCCCCTTCGATGCCGTCCGCCCGCGAGTTCAGCGCGGGCGTGATGGCGAGGAGCAGCAGCACCATCGCCCCCGCACCGATGCCGATCAGCACCCTCCCGCCCGGCCGCCGCGCACGCGGAGTCCCGGGTTCGGGAGCGGGCACGGCGTCGTCCGGTGCCGGTTCGTCGAAGGGGTCCGGCTTCTCGAAGGCGGGACGCCCGGACTCGTCCGGGGTACCGGGCGGGGGATCGGCCATGGCGTCCTTCCTCAAGGTCGGCTCTGCGCGTTCAGCACGGCCTCGGCAACGGCGGCGACCTCGTCGTCCATGGTCTTCTTCGATGGACGGTGCCACCTGCCGTGATCGACGTAGACCAGAAGGTTGCCGCGCCGCAGGAGGATCCTGCTGCTCCGCGAGCGGCCCTTCTCGAAGGAGTAGTGGTCCAGTTTCGCCTTGTCACCGGGCTTCGGCGCCGAGGTCGCCTCGCCGCGCGCAGCGTCGAAGATCGCCGTCGCGACGGCGGTCCCGGTCTCGCCGGTGGCCGCGCTCGGGGCGACCGCTTCGGCGTACACCCTCAGATCGGGCGTGTAGGCGCCGTCCGTGTCCCAGACGCAGCCGCCGTTCATCCTGGTGCCCGCCGGAGTGAGGTCGCGTCCGTCGCTTCCCGGAACGAGCCGCCCGCCCGCCGCCGCGGCCGATGCGCAGACCCCGCCGACCTTCCGGACCTCCCCCGTCCCGTAGGCAGGGGCGGCGGCAGGCTTCGGCCGCGCGCCGAAGAGGGCCAGGATGTCGCCGGCCGCGCCGGCGACACCGGCCTCGATCTCGCCGGCGGGCGGCACCGCGCTGCCGTGCTCGTCATCGAGCGACGCCTCCTGCTCGGCGGTGACCTGGACGATGAGGTTACGTATCCGTACGGCCAGGACGATCTTGCGCTGCTCGCCGAGCGGCCGGTCCACCCGCACGATCTTCGCCTCCTCGCCGAGGCCCCGTACCGGCGTCCCCGCGCCCAGCGCCTCCCAGCCGGGCGGGCGCCTGAACGTATACCGCGCCTCGTCGGCGGCGCCGTACGACAGCCGGGTCCTGGGGGGCTGGTGAACCTGGAGCGTCACGGTCAGCGAGCCGCGCACCTTGGCACGCTCATCCGCGGAGTGCCCCCAGTAGCAGTAGGACCCGCTGGACGAGGAGTGCAGGGGCGCCACCCGGAGCGCTCGCAGAGTCCCCGCCGCCACTCCTCGGCAGGGATCGGGAGGGATCCGCCGGATCTCCGCCGGCCGCCATGAGGCCGTGGGCGCCGCGCTCGCCGAAGCGGACTCCCGCGGCTCGCCACCGCCCGTGCAGCCGCTCATGAGGAGCGCCACCGCCACGGTCGCCGTGGTCGCCACGGACCAGCGAGTCGTTCCCACGCGTCTCCATCCCGCCGTACATGCCGTACATGTCGTATGGCGTTGGATGCGCGAGATCAGCGGATCGTTCGGATCAGCTGAACGTGGCGGGGTCCGGGCCGAGGCGGGTGCCGCTGTCCATCGCCGCGATCGCGGCGATCTCCGGTTCCGTCAGCTCGAATCCGAACACGTCGAAGTTCTCCGCGATCCGCGACGGCGTCACCGACTTGGGGATGACGACGTTGCCGAGCTGCAGATGCCAGCGCAGCACCACCTGCGCCGGGGTCCGCCCGTGCGCCTCGGCGATCGGCGCCAGCGCGGGGTCGCTCAGCAGCCCCTGGCCCTGGCCGAGCGGGCTCCACGCCTCGGTGTGAACGCCGTACCTGGCGTCCAGTGCCCGCAGTTCCTCCTGCTGGAGGTACGGGTGCAGCTCGATCTGGTTGACCGCCGGGACGACCTCGCCCTCGTCGACGACCTTCGTCAAGGCCTCGACGGTGAAGTTGGAGACCCCGATGGCCTTGGCGCGCCCGTCGGCGTACAGCTTCTCGAAGGCCCGCCAGGTGTCCAGGTAGAGGTTCCGCGCGGCCGCCGGCCAGTGGATGAGGTAGAGGTCCACGTAGTCGAGGCCGAGCCGTTCCAGACTCGCGTCGAACGCGCGCAGCGCCGAGTCGTACCCCTGGTCGTCGTTCCAGAGCTTGGTGGTGACGAACAGGTCCTCGCGCGCGATCCCGGATCCGCGCAGCGCGCGGCCGGTGCCGCGCTCGTTCTGGTAGATCCGGGCGGTGTCGATGCTGCGGTAGCCCGTCTCCAGGGCGGCGGTCACCGCGCGCTCGGCCTCGTCGTCGGCCACCTGGAACACCCCGAACCCGAGCTGCGGCATGGTGGCACCGTTGTTGAGCGTGACGTCAGGAACGGCCACGATTTCCCCCCGTGGAAGTCGTCTCATTGATCATCTCCCAGAATAGGCGCCTGGTCCGGCGGCCCGTGGAGGGCGTCCAGGTGCCGGTGGAGGACGGCGCGCGGAACGCCGGTCCGCTTTCGCCGGTCATGATCGACCCTTGGCGGGGCGGGCGGCTCAGCTGATCCGGAAGATCGGGACGCTGGGGGCGACCCCGGCGAGCTGGTCGTCGGTCGGCTTCTTGGGCAGGTCCTCGAAGAAGCGGCCGACCTCCCAGCCCCACCGCTTGAAGTAGGCGCTCAGCATCGGCAGCTTGTCCTCGTCGGTCAGCTCGGTGGCGGTGAACGGCTCGATCCTGCGGCCCAGCCGCAGCTCGCCGCCGTTCGCGACGCGGATGTTGCGGACCCAGTGGGTGTGGCCGCGCGCCGCGACCAGGTAGCGCTCGCCCTCGTAGGTCAGCAGGTTGACCGGATTGGTGCGCCACTCGCCGCTGGTACGGCCCCGGACCGCCAGCACGCGGGTGCCGAACACGCTGATCCCGTGCTTGGTGAGGAAGCCGACGAACCGGTTGAAGTAGACATCGAACCCGTTGCTCTCGACATGGCGTTCGCCGGCGGGACGTTCGTTGGCGTTCATCTGGCGTCTCCTTAGTGAGCAGTGCTCTTGCTTGAGATCAGTGTGCACGATGGACGGCCGTCACGCAAGAGCGGCGCTCTCGTATTTGTTCGGTGATCTGCCATCTGGCACACTGGCGGCCATGAACGCCAGCCGTACCGCGCGCGAACGCGCCAGGGCCGAACTGACGCGAGAGATCAAGGAGGAGGCCCGCCGGCAGTTGCGCGCCTCGGGCGCCCAGGGGCTGTCGCTGCGCGCGGTGGCCCGCGAGCTGGGCATGGTCTCCTCGGCCCTCTACCGCTACTTCCCGAGCCGCGACGACCTGCTCACCGCACTGATCATCGACGCGTACGACACGCTCGGCGAGCGGATCGAGGCCGCGGCGGGCGACGGCTTCCGGGCCCGCTGGCGCGCCTGCTGCACCGCCGTTCGGGACTGGGCGATCGAGAACCCGCACGAGTACGCGCTGGTCTACGGCTCGCCGGTGCCCGGCTACCGGGCCCCGGCGACGACCGTCGCGCCCGCCTCCCGCGTCCCTGTCGTACTCCTGTCGCTGGTACGGGACGCCTGGCAGGCGGGCGCCCTCACCGAACCGGCCGACGAGCTGTCACCGGAGCTGGCCGAGCAGGCGGCCAGGACGTCCCGGCAGCTCCCGCCGGAGATGCCGGGGGCGATCCTGGTCCGCGCCGCGATCGCCTGGACCCAGCTCTTCGGCATGGTCGGCTTCGAGTTGTTCGGCCATCTGGACAACACCATGGACCCGGCCGGCCCGTTCTTCGCCCACAGCGTCGAGCGGATGGCCGACTTCCTGGGCCTGCCCGCCTGACCCGCGCCGCCGGTCAGAGGTTGGCGCGCAGGAACTCCAGCGTGCGGTCCCAGGCGATGGCGGCCGACTCGGGGTGGTGGGACCGGCCCTTGTCGTTGAAGAACGCGTGCCCGGCCGGGTAGACGTGGAAGGTCGGGGTGATGTCGGAGTCGCGCTCGATGGCGGCCTTCAGGTCCGCGAGCGAGGCCAGCGGAACGGATCCGTCGTCCTCGCCGTAGTGACCCATGATCTGGGCCTTGAGGTCGCCGAAGCCGGGCATCTCGCCGGGGATGACGCCGTAGAACGGGACGGCGGCGCCGATCTTCTCGCCCGCCCTGGCCGCGAGCAGCAGCACGAACCCCCCGCCCATGCAGAAGCCGACCGCACCGACCTTCTCGCCGGTGACGTCGTCCCGGGACAGCAGGTGGTCGACCGCGCCCGACAGGAGGTCCACCCCCTGCTCGGGAGGCAGCTCGGACATGATCCGGTTGGCCTCCGTGGAGTCGTGCGCGACCTGTCCCCCGTACAGGTCGGGGGCCAGGGCGACGAACCCGGCCTGCGCGAAGCGGTCGGTGACGTCGGCGATGTGGTCGGTCAGACCCCACCACTCCTGGATCACGATGAGGCCGGGGCCGCTGCCGCCGGGCGGGGTGGCCAGATATCCGTGTCCACCGGGAAAGGTCATGTTCTGACGGGAAGCCATGGGAGCGATCTTGGCGAACCCGGGTGGAACGTTCAAGAACGTCCCACCCGGGCGCGCCGGATCCGTCAGGAGGTGAAGGTCCAGGTGCCGGAGCCGACGGTACGGGCCGTACCGCCGGGGACGTGGACCTCGGCGGTGCTGCCCGGGGGCACGGTCACGGTCAGCTCGACCTTGCCGTCCTTCTTCGTCCAGGACGTGCGGACCTCGCCGTACGGGGTCTTCCGGGTACCGGAGGCGGAGGTGAGGTCGCCCACGACCACGGGCTTGATCAGCAGCTTGCGGAACCCGGTCGAGTCCGGCGCCTGGTCGATGCCGGCGAGCCGGGAGGTGAACCAGGAGTCGATCGAGCCGAGCATGAAGTGGTTTTGCGACTGGCCGCTGGTGCCGTCCCACATCTCGCCGAGCGCGGTGTTGCCCTGCAGGACCTGGTAGCCGTAGCTGGGGCTGTCGGTCTGCGTGGCGATCTTGTAGACGACGTCGTCGCGGCCGTTGCCCGACAGCACCCGGAACGCCGAGGGCAGCGAGATCTCACCGAGCAGCAGGTGCCAGCCGGCCTTCTCGATGCTCGACACCAGGTGGTCGAGGAGCCGCTGCTTCTGGTCGGCCGGGACCGCGCCCATGTCGAGCGCGATGGCCTCGGCCCCCTGTCCGCCGCCGCCGAACGTGCCGGACTCGCGGTCGTAGTACTTGTCCGACAGGGCCTTGGCGCTGAGGTCGGCCTTGGCCCTGAACGCGGCCGCCCCATCGGTGTCGCCGAGCGTGGTGGCGATCTTGGCGAGGGTCTCGTTGACCCGCCACCAGCCGTAGGTGGCCGAGACCGTCTTGGGGAACGTCTTGTCCGGGGTGATCCAGTCCCCGAGGCTGTAGTCGGTCAGGCCGCCGGTGACGCGGCCCTCCAGGTGCGCGGCGTACTTCTTCATGGCCGGGTAGTGCGCGCGCATGGTCTCGGTGTCGCCGTACGCGCGGTAGAGCTGCCACGGTACGACGACGAACGCGCCGCCCCAGTTGGAGTCGTCCCGGTAGGAGCCGGACAACACCGTGTAGTCGGGGATCGTGGACGGGACGAGCCCGGTCCCGGTCTGCGCGTCGGCCATGTCCTGGACGACCTTGCGCAGCTGGGCGTGCACGTCGTAGTTGGCGGCGAGGGTGTCGCCCACCAGGTGCGTCTGCTCCAGCCAGCCGAGCTTCTCGCGGCTGGGGCAGTCGGTGAAGACGCTCATCATGTTGCCCTCGATCGAGCGGCGGATGAGCCCGTGGATGCCGTTGACCAGGGAGTTGGACGAGGTGAACGACCCGGCGGAATCGTTGTCGGCGTGCATGACCTGGCCGCGCACCTGGATGGAGGCGCCCTCGGGCAGTCCGCGTACCTCCAGGTAGCGGAAGCCGTGGTACGCGAAGCGCGGATGCCAGGTCTCGGCGCCGGTGCTCCGCGTCGTGTACTCGTCCCAGAGCGGCGCGCCGACGTTGCTCATCGACTGGTACGGACGGCCGTCCCTGAGGGCCTCGGCCGGGACGACCCGTACGGTGCTGCCCGCCGGGGCGTCGATCGTGATCTCGGGACGGCCGGCGATGTTGCGGCCGATGTCGAAGACCTGGTAGCCGTCGCCGGAGCCGATCTTCTTGCCGGGCAGGTTCTCGATCACCCGGACCGGCTCGGCCGTCCGGCCGCTGAGCGCGGTGTCCGGGCCGGGGCCGGCGAGCGGGACGGCACTGTCCCAGCCGGTACGCGACGCGCCGGGACGGTCCCAGCCGGGCCGCTCGCGGCGGGCGTCATGGTCCTCGCCGCCGTACCAGTTGGAGAACGTGACCGGCCCGAGCGCCGTCCGCCAGCTCGGATCGGTGGCGACCCGCCGCGTCCTGCCGTCGGCGAGCGTGACCTCCAGCTGCGCGATGAGCTTGGGATCGCTGATGGTGCCGGCGAACTTGCGGTAGCGGTCCGGGGTCGACATCACGTTGGACATGCCGTTGCCCAGCTCCACCCCGATGGTGTTGCCGCCCGGCTTCAGCATGCGGGTGACGTCGTACGTGGCGTACGTGACGCGCTTGGCGTACCCGGTGTTGGCCGGCTCCAGCTCGGCGTCCCCGATCCGCTCGCCGTTCAGGCGCGCCTCGTACACGCCGAGCCCGCTGACGTAGAGGCGGGCCGAGCGCACGCCGCGCGGCAGCGCGAAGTCCTTGGCGAAGATCGGCAGCGCCTCGGGGACGGGCGACTCGGGCGGCGCCTGGCCGGCGACCTCGGTCCGCTCCGTGTACGGTCCGTCCACGGCGTCGGCCGTGCTCACGGTGAAGTCGACCGGCGCGTACGGCACCTTGCCGTCCTCGACCGGCTCGTCCGTGCGCGGGTACAGGAGCACCTGGTCGAAGCCCTTGGCCTCCTTCAGGTCGATCGTGAGCACGATCGGCTCGCCGGAGACGTCCGCCTTCTCGTACGCGGAGCTGGACCATCCGGCGAAGCTCTGGTTGGTGGTCTGGGTGCCGTCGGTCAGGTAGCGCGGCGCCCAGACGCGGTTGACGTTGCCGCCGTTGTCGGACGAGGTGACCGTCCGGCCCGAGGCCAGGTTGGTACCGGGCTCGGCGGAGTCGCGGACCTCCAGCTCCGCGAGCTGGAGCCGCCAGGTCCGGTCGGGCAGGTTCTCGACCTTGGGCAGCCCCAGTTCGGACACGTCGATCCGGACGTACCGGGCCGTGGTCCTGGGCAGCTTGACGACGATCGGTGCGGGCTTCTTGTCCTTGACCTGCCAGTCCTGGTGCCCGATCCAGCCGCCCGACCAGTCGGTCTTCGAGGTCAGGCCGGTCTCGAACCAGGCGGGCTTCGACCAGCCGGAGGCCTTGCCGCCGGTCCAGGTCCGGACGCGCCAGTGGACACGGGTGCGGCTGCCGAGCTTCTTGCCCGCGTAGTCGACGCGCTGGTAGGCGGACGCGACCCGTCCGGTGTCCCACAGGTCGGCGCGGCCGCCGCGCACCCCGCTCTCGCTGGTGGCCGCCTGCACCTGGTACGCCGCCTGCGTGACGTTCCGGGCGGACGTGCCGAGCCGCCAGGTCAGGGCGGGGGTGGTGTCCTCGATGCCGAGGGCCTCGGTGAGGTCGGCGGCACGCAGACCGGTGGCTCCTCCCCCGCGTCCGGGATCGGCATGGGCGGAGGGGACGGCGAGCACCGTCAGCGGCAGGGCCGCGGTGAGTGCGACGGCGGTGAGGCCGCGCAAAGGCATGCGCAAGAGAGATCCTCGGTGGGATTCGGCGCGGCGGACGGCTCCGGGGGTCACGCGTGGCCCGCCCGTTCGCTGGTGATGGAGTGGCTGCCGCGCAGCCCGCGCAGGTAGACGTACTCGCCGTCGGTCGAGGCCCGGTAGCCGCGGGCCTTGGACCCGTCCCAGACCATCCGGCCGTCGACGTACACCTTGATCCGCGAGCCGAAGGTCGGCACGCCGGCGCGGCCCTCGCTTCCGCGCGGGGCGGTCAGCCGGGCGCTGAACCCACCATGCTTGGTGACCTTCCAGGACGCGTCCACCGGTCCCTTGGTGGTGGTGATGCGGCCCTGGGCGAAGGTCAGGTCGGCGGTGTGCGGGACGAAGTCGAACGTCCGTCCCCCGGCTCCGGTCGGGTTGAGCCCGAGCACGTAGAAGGTCAGGGCCGGGGTGGGCCCGGTCGCCCAGGCGTGCGCGAGGCTGACGTACGAGCTGCAGAAGACGCAGCCGTCGTCGGGGTTGCGGAACGACTCCCAGAACGTGCTCTTGGTGCCCTGGGGGTGGTTGAGCATTTGACGCCCTCCCCTCCTCGAAAGACGGGGATTTTCCCCTGCTACACCCGTGTGGGTATGAGCTTGGAGTGGGTTCCTGCTTCGCAGCGAGGTGACGGAACATGTTCCGTCAACAACGCTCCACAGGCGTTTAGCCTGTCGGCCCGTCCGGCCGCCAGAATATTGCGTGCCGCGTTCACGTCCCGATCGTGAGTTATACCGCATCTGGGACATGTCCACGACCGGACTTTTAAAGGTTTGGGACCGTCCTTGATCCCGCACTCCGAGCATGTCTGCGAGGTAGGCTCGAACCGGCCGATTTTCACCAGCGTGCGGCCATATCGCTCGGCTTTGTACTCCAGCATCGCGATGAACTGGGACCAGCCAGCGTCGTATACGGATTTGGCCAACTTCGTGCGCGCAAGACCCGCAATGCACAGATTTTCCACGTAGACCGCTTGGTTGTCGCGGAGCAACGCGGTGGACAACTGGTGTGCAAAATCGCGGCGCGCGTCGGCTACCTTGACGTGCGCTCGTGCGACGCGCATTTTCGCCTTGGCTCGGTTCTTGCTGCCCTTCTGTTTGCGTGACAGGTCCTGCTGGGCCTTGCGAAGTTTCCTGGCCGCACGACGCAGGAACCGAGGATTGGTGACTTTGCGTCCATCCGACAGAACCGCGAAGTGGGTGAGCCCCAAGTCTATTCCGATATCGCAATCGATGACCGGGAGTGGCTCTGCCGAAGACAGAACCACGAAGGAAGCGAAGTAACGGCCCGCCGCGTCGCGGATCACCGTCACTGATGACGCCTCTGACGGCAGCCGCCGCGACCAGCGCACCGCAACATCCCCAATTTTCGGCAGCCGCAGTCTTCCACCATCCGTGACCCTGAACTTTGAGTTGCGGCTGAATCGAATAGCCTGTCGAGAATCTTTGCGCGACCGGAAACGGGGCGCGGCAACTCTGGGCCCTTTCCGCTGACCGGCCAGCGAGGCAAAGAAATTGCGGAATGCCAGGTTCAAATCCGCAAGCGCCTGCTGAAGCATCGCTGCCGAGACTTCCCCGAGCCACGCCCGGTCTGCCTTCTTCTTCGCCAGTGTGATCACCAGCTTCGACAGTTCCCCATCTGATAAATAGGGCAGCCCCGCCGCGCACGCATTCTGTCGGAGCCGCAGCCCATCGTTGAACACCACCCTTGCGCATCCGAACGCTCGAGCCAACGCCCGCTGTTGGCCTAGCGTCGGATAGAGACGGAAGTTGTACCTGAGCTGCACACCCCGACTCTACCCCGACCAGGTAACTCAATGGAGCGGAACAGGCACAGAGAGAGATGTTCGCTACCCATTGGCTCTGTCTGATTGCGAAGACCAGATCTTGAACGGTGGGAGAGCCGCGCACCAGCAGGTCAAGCCCCTCGTTTGAGATCGTTGTTTCCCGAGGAGAGGTTGTGGGCGTCTCAGACCCGACATGGCCGCTCACCCCGCTGCGGGCTTGCATATGGCGCTCAGCCTGCACCGTGATCGCCGCCAGGCTCAGTGCCAGAGCGGCCCTACCACGGAGCCGCCTGGCTACGCCGTTGTGCATGGGTTCCTCACATGCGGGATTCGCGTGTGGGAGGGCGGTGAAACGCCCTCCCACACGCTCTTCTTCGGGGCTTTCCGTTCCGGGCCTCAGTGGCTCTTGATCACTGCCTCGCCGTACGGGACCAGGCGGACCGGGCCGATGAGGCCGTAGTTCTGCCGGGAGGCGTTGCCGTAGACGCCCGGGTCGGCCACCCGCAGCCGGTTGTTGAGGGTGGTGGCCACCTCGACCTCGATCGTGTTGGTACCGCGCCGCAGGTACGGGCCCGCGTCCACGACCGGGTTGATCACGTCGACCGGCGGCAGCCGGCGGCCGTTGATCGTGACCCGGCAGGTGTCGAAGACCTCGCCCAGTTCCAGGTAGGCGCCCGGCCACTCCTTGCCCAGCTCGACCGTGGCCGTGTAGCGGCCGATGCCGGAGGCGTCGGCCAGTTCGGCGATCTGCGGCCAGGGCTTGAGCTCGTCCAGGGTCAGGTCGTGGCGGGTGGTCGTCGTCTCGGCCGGGGTCTTGCCGGGGCCGAAGTCCTCGGCCTGGAGGCGCCATTCGGTGAGGGTCAGGGCGGCGGGCAGCTCCCCGATCGTGGCCTGGGCGGTGCGGCCCCCGGGCAGCGTGGTGGTGTACGTGCCCGGCCGGGTGTCGCGGATCGTCAGGCGGTTGCCGTTGGCGGGACGGACCTCGGCGGCCTCGCTCTTGGTGGCGTACGGGGCGCGCCCCGAGGCCAGGGCGATGACGGCCGACTCGCTCGGCTGCAGGGCCACCCGTACCGTGACCTGGTCACCGTCCGCCGTGTAGAGGGCGATCGGCTCGACCTCGCCCGTCCAGGGGTCGAGGCGGTAGGGGATCGACTTCCCGCCGGTACGGGTCAGCGTGATCTCGTGGTCGATGGCCGCGACCGGAGGCTTGACCCTGTCGGCGTGCTGGCCGTTGCAGAGGTAGTAGTAGTCCACCCCGTCGTCGATGCGGCGGGCGTTGAGCAGGGTCGAGCCGGTCCCGTACCGGACGTCGGGCCGTACGCCCAGGGCCTCGAGCGCCCCTGGCACCTCGTCCTCGGTCGCGACGGCGCGCACCTTGGGCTGCGCGAAGACCTGGGTCAGGATCGAACGGAGCTTCTCGTTCTCCCCGTCCTTGGCGACGCCCGGAACGGTCGCCACCGACCAGTCACCGAGGAAGACCAGCGGCAGGCCCTTCTTCGTGAAGGCCAGGAGCCGTTCCGCCGTTGCGAGCGGCAGCGTGCATTCCTTGCCGGAGAAGCGGTCACCCTCGACGAACAGCACCTTGTACGCGGGACCGCCCGCATTGAGGCGCCCCCCGGAAACGGTGGCGCTGCGCAGTTCCAGGATGGGAGCGCTGACGAACTGGTGCGTCCAGCCGAGCGGCACGCCCTTCGCGGTGAACCAGCCCGCGCCCGACCCCGTCTTGGTGTAGCCCTTCTGGCGGAAGACGGCGACGTCGATGCGGTTGGTGCCCGCCTGCATGACCTGGTGGACGCGCGCCAGGTACGTGGAGACGTCCGCGACGTGCCGCCACGTGGGGTGGCGCGGTCCCCACGACTCGGAGAAGCCGATGCCGCCGTTGTACGGGGTGAAGCCCGCGAAGCCGGGCCATACGACGCCCGGTGCGGTGGCGTAGGAGAAGCCGTGCAGGACGGTCATGTTGAGACCCGCCGCATAGGCCCCGCCCATGGTGCGCAGGAACTTGTCCCAAGTGGTGTTGTACGCGCCGCCCTGGTAGGCGCCCGCCTCGGACGACAGCACCTTGCGGCCGCCCATGTCACGGCCGCCCGCCAGTGCCCGGTAGTCGTCCAGGTTCTTGAACCCGAGCGACTCCCCCTCCGGGATGTCGATGATGGCGGCGGTCTGGATGGCGTCGGTCTCCAGGCCGTACGGCTGCGCCCGGTACTCCAGCCCCAGCGAGTGCGCCCACTTGGCGAGCGCCGCGAAATGGTGCTCGTTGAACAGGTCGGACACCGTGAGCCAGAAGTCGTGCCGCACGTGGCTCGTCACGGACGCCTCGTACGCGTACACGGGGTTCTCGTCGTTGCGGACGATCACCGGCAGGTACGGCCACAGCGGGTAGCCGCGGCGCTTCTCGAACTCGGCGGGCAGGTCCGGGGTCCAGTTGAGGGACTGGGTCTCCAGCTCGATCGAGTCCTCGAACAGCGCCCCGCCCGCCTGCCGGATCAGCCGCCGGATCTTCGGGGTGAGCAGCCGCTCCTCCCAGAAGTCGGTGACCGCCTTCGTACCGGCGCGGCTGAAGTGGTCGACGACCACCGACTCCGGGGCGCTGTGCGGCCCGGACTCGGGGAGCTGGCCGCTGCCGCGCCGCCAGTACGACAGCAGCACCCATTCGCCGCCCTCGGGCGCGGTCCACTGGACCCGCTCGTCCTTCACCTTGGCGGTGAGGTCCTGGAACGAGTCGCGCGCGAGCCCGATCTCCTTGCGGGTGGTGTTGGCGGCGTCGAGCCGTACGGCGTGCACCGCGACCAGGTGCCGGGCCTCGACGCCCTCCTCCGGCTCGACGGCCGGCTCCGGGACGGGCCCGTCGTGCGCCGCGCCGCCCGCGATGGTGACGGTGCCGTACGCGAGTTCCTGAACGGCGGCGGCGCTGTCCTGGGTGATGCTGGGCACGGCGGCCGGCCAGGCCGGGCCGATGGTGAGGTCGACCGTGATGCCGCGCTTGCGGGCCTGGTCGAGCGCGGCCTCGACGCCCGCGTTCCAGGCCGGGGTGCCCCAGCCGTGGTTCGCGGGGTCCAGGACCGACTTGTCGCGGATGCTGTGGTGCACCGCGACGATCTCCGCGCCGCCGAAGCCGGCGTCGGCGATCTGGTCGATCTCCCGCCGGATCTCGGCCGGCGTCACATGCCCGTCCGGCCACCACCACCGGAAGCGGGGCCGTACCGAGGCCTCCGGACGGGCGAACCCGCCCGCCTTGAAGGACCCCGGCCCGGCGGCATGGGCGACCGCCGCGCCCCCCGACGGCAGGGCGGAGGCCAGCACGGCCCCGGCTCCGGCGGCGGTGCCGATCTGCAGCGCGCGCCGGCGCGAGACCCCGTCCTGCTCGTTGCGGTCGTCGTTCATCGTGTGGTTCTCCTGAATCGTGCGGATTGCTAGTGGGCGGAGTGTGCTCGTGGAAGGTCGCGCGGCCGGAGCCGGTCGTCAGCCGGGGCCGCGCCGAGGCGGTGGGAGGGCGGGCGGGGACGCCCTCCCACCGCGTCAGGGAGTGTCAGCCAGTGGTGAAGCGGTACGACCCGGAGCCGACGCTGAAGACGGCGGCACCGTCGTCCATGCGCAGGAACCTGGCGCCGTTCTGCGACACCTCGGAGGCGGAACCGGCCGGGACCCAGACCTCGGCGGTGGTGTTCACCGGGACGGACACGGACAGGTCGAACCGGTCGCCCTTGACCGACCACTTCGTCGTGATCGGGCCGTAGACGGAGTCGTACTCGCCGCCGGCGCGGTCGACGTCGCCGCCGGGACGCGGGCGGATGGTGATCTTCTTGTAGCCGGGCTCACCGGCGGCGATGCCGGTGATGTTCTCGTACATCCACTCCCCCACGGCGCCGTAGGCGTAGTGGTTGAACGAGTTCATGCCCTCGTCCTGGTAGGTGCCGTCGGGCTTGATGGAGTCCCAGCGCTCCCACATCGTGGTCGCGCCCTTGTCGATCTGGTAGCCCCACGACGGGAACGTCCGCTGGTTGACCAGCCGGTACGCGACGTCGTTGTGACCGGTCTGGGTGAGAACGGGCAGCAGCTCGGGCGTGCCCAGGAAGCCGGTGGACAGGTGCCAGTCGCGGGCCTTGAGGAGTTCGACCAGGCGGTCGGCGGCCGGCTTGCGGGCGGGCTCGGGCAGCAGGCCGAACGACAGGGCCAGGACGTAGGCGGTCTGGGTGTCGCCCTTGACGCGCGCGCCGTCCTGGGTGACGTAGGCCTTGGTGAACGCGGCGGAGACGCGTGCGGCGAGGTCGTCGTAGCGCTTGGCGTCGTCCTCCTTGCCCAGGGTGCGGGCGACCTTGGCGACCGTGGTGCTCGCGTAGGCGAAGTAGGCGGTGCCGATGACGTCCTTGGGCGTCTCGTCGTTGACGTTGAGCCAGTCGCCGTACCCGGAGTCGGGGCGCAGCAGCCCGTTGCTGTTGTTCTCCAGGTAGGTGATCCACTTCTGCATGCCGGCGTAGTTCTGCTCCAGTACCTGCCGGTCGCCGTACGCCTGGTAGAGGTTCCACGGGACGGTCACGCCCGCGTCGCCCCAGCCGGCGGCGCCGCCGCCGATGAAGCCGACCTTCGGCGCGACGTCCGGGAACGCCCCGTCGCTGGACTGCCCGTCCCGCATGTCCTGCATCCACTTGCTCAGGAAGCGGCCCGACTCCATGTTGTAGGTGGCCGTACGGGAGAAGACGTTGATGTCACCGGACCAGCCCATCCGCTCGTCGCGGGCCGGGGTGTCGGTGGGGATGGTCAGGAAGTTGCCGCGCTGGCCCCAGGTGATGTTGCTGTGCAGCTGGTTGAGCATCGGCGAGTCGGTCTTGAACGCCATCGTCATCGGCTCGGCGGTGTGCATGACCCGCCCGGTGATCGCGTCCAGGCTCGGCGTCCCGGTGAGTCCGGTGACCTCCACGTACCGGAAGCCGTGGAAGGTGTAGCGGGGCTCGTACGTCTCGGTGCCGTCGCCCTTGAGCGTGTAGGTGTCGGTGGCCTTGGCGGTACGGAGGTTGCCGGTGTAGAGGGTGCCGTCCTGCTTGAGCTCCTCGCCGTGCCGGAGCGTGATCTTCTGGCCGGCCTCGCCGGAGACGCGCAGCCGTACGGCGCCGACCATGTTCTGGCCGAGGTCGTAGATGTGCACGCCCTTCTCCGGGCTGGTGATCTTGACGGCCCTGAGCTCCTGCTCGACCTTCGTCGGCGCGTCGGGCTGGGCGACCGGGAGCGGGTCGGCCTTGTCGTTGACGATGACCTGCTTCCAGGCCGCGGCGTCGAAGCCGGCGCGGCTCCAGCCCGGGGTCTGCTTGCGGGCGTCGTACGCCTCGCCCATCAGCAGGTCGGCGGACTGGACCGGCCCGGTGGCACTGCGCCAGCTCGGGTCGGTGACGATCTTCTCGGACGTGCCGTCGGTGTAGTCGATCTGGAGCTGGGCGCGCAGCCAGGGGCGCTCGCCGTACTGGGCGGGGCCGAAGATGGCGATGTGCCCGGCGTACCAGCCCGACGAGAGGGTGGCGCCGATGGCGTTGCCGCCCTTGCGCAGCATCTTGGTGACGTCGTACGTCTGGTACTGCACGCGCTTGTTGTAGTCGGTCCAGCCGGGGGCCAGCTCGTGGTCGCCGACCTTACGGCCGTTGATCTCGGGGGTGTAGACGCCGAGCGCGGTGGAGTACAGCCGCGCCTTGGCGATCTTCTTGCCGACCCGGAAGTCCTTGCGGAGCTGCGAGGTCAGCCCGTCGGGTCCGGAGGTGGCGGTCGTGAACGAGAACCGCCGGTCCCCGTTCACCGGCTTGCCGTCCTTGTAGGCCTGGCCGTGGTCGTACCCGCCGCCCGTGTGGCCCCACCAGCCGATCTGGCCGGACGGCTCGGACTGCTCGACGTAGTACGTCCCGGCCGGCGCGGGCTCTTCCAGGGTGAGCGCGGCCTCGGCGTTGTCGGGGTGGTTCTCCACGCGGCGCTTCACCAGCAGCTCGCCGCCGGGGCCTCCCTTGTAGAGGGCGACGGTCACGTCCGCGTCGGAGGTGTTCCAGGTCGGCATCGCGATCGACACCGCGGTGACCGGGCTGTCGGCGGTGAACGTCTGCCCCTGGGTGGTGCCCTCCTGGAGCTGGGACGGGTCGTTCTGGCCGGTGAAGGAGGTCGGCTTGGGCAGCGGGGAGTCGTGCCCGATCCACTGGCCGCCCAGCGTCCTGCCGTCGAGCAGGCCGGTCTCCCACCAGGTCGGCTTGCTCCACTTCGAGGCGCGGCCCGAGGCGTCCCAGACGCGGACCGTCCAGTGGTAGCGGGTACGGGCCTGGAGTGCGGGCCCGGCGTACGGGACGAGCACCGACTGGGCGGAGGCGACCTTCCCGCTGTTCCAGACGTCGCCGGTGGCGAGCTTGGACGGGCTGGACGCCACCCGCAGCTCGTACGCCGACTGGGACTGCTCGCGGCCGGATGCCGCGAGCTGCCAGCTGAGCCGTGGACGCGGATCGTCGACACCGAGCGGGTGCTCGCCGTACTCGGGAGTGGTGGTACCGACGCGCATGCCCCCGCCCGGCGCCGCCACTGCCGGGGCGACGCCGCCGGCGGTGACGGCCAGGACAAGGGCTGCTGGGAGGACGAGGAAGGCAGAGCGTCTGGACGGTGTTAGCCGCATGGGCTACCTCCGGTTTCAGGCACGGCGAACCGAGCCCGCGGCCACGCGCGCGGCACGCGCGTGGCCGGGGCCCTGCTACCGGCACCTCAGGTGGGATCCCCCGATCACACTTTTCCGGTCGTGCGGTTAGGGACGGACCTCCACCAGTTCGAGGTCCATCAG
This sequence comes from Actinomadura sp. 9N407, assembly GCF_044326315.1. NCBI lineage: Bacteria > Bacillati > Actinomycetota > Actinomycetes > Streptosporangiales > Thermomonosporaceae > Actinomadura > Actinomadura sp. 9N407. The sequence continues at coordinate 278,312 of NZ_JBIRAW010000011.1, forward strand.
GTCGGCCAGAGATCTCAGGTCGGCGATCCGGTGACCGGTGCCGAGGGCCCAGTGGTGGGAGATTCCGGTGGCGCTCCAGGCGTCGACCCATTCACCCGGGTCGCAGCCGAAGTCCACACGCGAGGTGGTGTTGCCGATCCGCAGCAGCGGGCCCTCGACGGTCTCGCCCTCGGACGCCACGAACGCGAAGCGCCCGTCGCGCCGCTGGATGAGCCCGAACGCGGTGACCGGCCCGTGCTTGACGTCGAACTCGACCGACACGCCGTACCCGCGCTTGCCGTGGTAGACGCCGAGCCCGCGCAGCAGCGGCTTGCGGGCGCTGATGGCCAGGTGGGCGGGGCCGTCGTGCCCCATCTCCACATGGCCGCGGCGAAAGTCCAGTGCCTGCAGCTCGGTGAACGAGCCGCCCGCGCCGAGCCGGTCGGCGATCAGCATGGCGAGGGAGGTGCGCAGCTCGTACTCGCCCGCCGCGGGGATGCCGCGGGCCGTCAGCAGCGAGGCGCCGAGGATCATCCCGGCGCCCAGCCGCTCGTGGATCTCGCCGTCCAGTCCGCGGTGGTAGTACGCCAGGCTGTCGAGCCCGAAGTCGTCCACCAGCCGGTCCAGGCCGACGGCGACGCGTGCCGCCCAGGCCAGGTCGTCCTGGTTCACCGAGTCGGCCAGCTCGAACGTGTCCGTGGCCTCGTCCACCTTGGCCTTGGCCTCGGCGTCGGTGACCTTCTCCACCCGGACCCGCAGGTCGTCGAACTCCAGGACCTCGACATGGCCGCCGAAGTTGGCGCTGACCAGTGTCAGGTCGGTGGCGACGTCCATCATGCCGGGGTACAGGTGCCCCATCAGGCCGTGCCGGCCGGTGCGCAGCGCGGCCCGTACACCGGCGGCCCGTACCCAGCGGCCGATCCGGGTCCAGGCGCGCTCGTCCTCCAGGTAGCCCGACACCGAGCGGAACGGGATCCCGCAGCGCTGGAACGCGTTGGCCATCTCCGGCAGCGGGCACGCGCCGCAGTAGGCCAGCCACTGGCCGGTGTCGAAGCTCTCGTGGTCCATCGACTCGGTCGGCTGGAGGTTGATCAGCAGCACCGGCGCGCCGGACCGCTGCGCGATCGGCACGAGCATGGTCGCGGTCATGTAGGTGGTGAGGAAGCCGACGATGATGTCGCAGCCGGCGACGCGCAGCTTCTCGGCCGCGGCCGCCCCCTCCTCGGCGTCGGAGATGAACCCGACGTCGACCACCTCGGCGCCGAGCCCGCGCATCCGTTCCGACACGCGCTCGGCCGAGCGCCGCAACTGCGGCAGGAGGTCGGGGAACTGCGGCCAGTAGGCGCCCAGCCCACCGGCCACCAGCCCGACCCGCACACGCGGTTGGTTCATGACTCTCCTCTCACCGACGGCCGTCGGGGATCAGCGCAGGAACGCGGCGGCCACGCCCGCGTCCACCGGGATGTGCAGCCCGGTCGTGTGGGTCAGGTCCCCGCCGGCGAGGGCGAAGACGGCGGCGGCGACGTTCTCGGGCAGCACCTCGCGCTTGAGCAGCGTCCGCTGGGCGTAGAACTCGCCGAGCTTCTCCTCCTCCACGCCGTACACGGCGGCGCGCTTGGCGCCCCAGCCGCCGGCGAAGATGCCCGAGCCGCGGACGACGCCGTCGGGGTTGATGCCGTTGACCTTGATGCCGTGCCCGCCCAGCTCGGCGGCCAGCAGCCGCACCTGGTGCGCCTGGTCGGCCTTGGTCGCCCCGTACGCGACGTTGTTGGGCCCGGCGAACACGGCGTTCTTGGAGGAGATGTAGACGATGTCGCCGCCCATCGCCTGGTCGATCATGACGCGGGCGGTCTCCCGGGAGACCAGGAACGAGCCGCGCGCCATCACGTCGTGCTGCAGGTCCCAGTCGGCGGCGGTGGTGTCCAGCAGCGGCTTGGAGATCGACAGGCCTGCGTTGTTGACGACCAGGTCGACCCCGCCGAAGGCCAGCACCCCGGCCCGTACGGCGGCGGCGATCTGCTCCTCGTCGGTCACGTCCACCGCGACCGCCACGGCGATGTCGGACTCGCGCAGCGCGGCCGCGCCCAGTTCGGCGGCGACCTTCTCGGCGGCCGCCACGTCGCGGTCGGCCACGACCACGCAGGCGCCCTCGGCGGCCAGCCGGCGGGCGGTGGCGGCGCCGATGCCCGAGCCGCCGCCGGTGACCAGCGCGACGCGGGTGGCCAGCGGCTTCGGCTTGGGCATCCGGCGGAGCTTGGCCTCCTCCAGGTCCCAGTACTCGATCCGGAACTTCTCCGACTCGTCGATGGGGGCGTAGGTGGACAGCGCCTCGGCCCCGCGCATCACGTTGATGGCGTTGACGTAGAACTCGCCCGCGACCCGCGCGGTCTGCTTGTTGGCGCCGAAGCTGAACATGCCGACGCCCGGGACGAGCACGATCGCCGGGTCGGCGCCGCGCATCGCCGGGGAGTTCTCGTCGGCGTTGCGCTCGTAGTAGGCCGCGTACTCCTCGCGGTACGCGGCGTGCAGCTCGCGCAGCCGGGCCGCCACGTCCTCCAGTGGCGCGTCCGGTGCCAGGTCGAGCACCAGCGGCGCGACCTTCGTCCGCAGGAAGTGGTCCGGGCAGGAGGTGCCCAGCGCCGCCAGCCGGGGGTGCTCGGCGCGGGACAGGAAGTCGAGCACCTCGGGGCTGTCGGTGTAGTGGCCGACCTGCGGGCGGTCGGTCGAGGCCAGGCCCCGTACCAGCGGGAACAGCGCGGCGGCGCGGGCGTGCCGCTCCACCTCGGGCAGCGCCGCGTGCACGACCCCGCCGAACGGGTCGGGCCTGCCGTGCTCGGCGATGTAGGCCTCGGCGGTACGGATGATGTCCAGCGCGTTGGCCTGGCACTCCGCGGAGGTGTCCCCCCAGGCGGTGATGCCGTGGCCACCGAGGATCACGCCGATCGCCTGCGGGTTGTCCTTCTTGATCGCCGCGATGTCCAGACCGAGCTGGAACCCGGGCCGCCGCCACGCCACCCACGCCACCCGGTCGCCGAAGATCCGGCGGGTCAGCTCCTCCCCGTCGGCGGCGGTCGCGATCGCGATGCCGGAGTCGGGGTGCAGGTGGTCGACGTGCGGTGCGTCCACCAAGCCGTGCATGGCGGTGTCAATGGACGGAGCACTGCCGGTGCGTCCGAAGAGGCAGTAGTCGAACGCGGCGACCATCTCGTCCTCGCGCTCGACGCCCGGGTAGACGTCCACGAGCGCGCGCATCCGGTCCAGCCGCAGCACGGCCAGCCCGGCCTCGGTGAGCGTTCCGAGGTCGCCGCCCGAGCCCTTGACCCACATCAGTTCGATGTCCTGGGCGGTCACGGGATCGGTGACGTTGCCCTTGGCCGAGGCGTTGCCGCCCGCGTAGTTGGTGTTGCGCGGGTCCGAGCCCAGGGTGTGGGCCCGCTCCAGCAGCTGCTCCACCTCGGGCGGAGTGGCGGTCATCAGATATCTCCTTGCGTGCGTACTCTCTGCGGGCGAGCGGGCGGGCCCAGCGGGGCGGGGTACGTTCAGGCGCCCCAGCCGGCGGCCTGGCCCCCCGTGCGCTCCTCGGCGATTTTCTCGAAGTAGCCGGAGGCGACGTAGGCGGCGATCGGGTCCTTGTGCAGGCCCATCTCCTCGCGCAGTTCGGCCAGCAGCGGCCTGACGTCGGTGTTGTAGGCGTCCATGTACACCGCGTTGGCGCCGAGAACGTCACCGGAGGCCTGCGCGGCGCGCAGGGCCTCGACGTCCATCAGCAGCGCCTTGGCGGTGGCCTCCTGGACGTTCATCACCGAGCGGATCTGGCCCTGGATCTTGGGCTCGATGTTGTGGCACTGGTCGAGCATGAAGGCCACGCCCGTTTCCGGGGCGTAGCCGCCGCCCTGGACGACCTCGTGCATGATCCGGAACAGCTGGAACGGGTCGGCCGCGCCCACCATCAGGTCGTCGTCGGCGTAGAAGCGGGAGTTGAAGTCGAAGCCGCCGAGCTTCCCCTCGCGCAGCAGGAACGCCACGATGAACTCGATGTTGGTGCCCGGGGCGTGGTGCCCGGTGTCCACGACCACCTGCGCCTTGGGGCCCAGCTTCAGGCAGTGCGCGTACGAGGTGCCCCAGTCCGGCAGGTCGGTGGCGTAGAACGCCGGCTCGAACAGCTTGTACTCCAGCAGGAACCGCTGGTCGTCGCCGAGCCGCTCGTACACCGCCGACAGGGCCTCCTCCATCCGGCCCTGGCGGGCCCTGATGTCGTCCTGGCCGGGGTAGTTGGTGCCGTCGGAGAACCACAGCTTCAGGTCGCGCGAGCCGGTGGCGTCCATGATGTCGACGCATTCCAGCAGGTGGCCCAGCGCCTTGCGGCGGATCGCCGGGTCGGGGTTGGTGACGCTGCCGAGCATGTAGTCGTCGTCCTGGAACACGTTGGTGTTGATGGCGCCGACCTGGACGCCGCGCTCCTTGGCGTACGCGGCCAGCGCCGTGTAGTCGTCCACGGTGTCCCACGGAATGTGCAGCGCGACGGTGGGGGCGACCCCGGTGTAGCGGTGCACCTGGGCGGCGTCGTCGATCTTCTCCTGCGGGGTACGCGGCACGCCGCGCTGCGCGAACACCTTGAACCGGGTGCCGGAGTTGCCGTACGCCCACGACGGGGTCTCGATGTGCTGGCGCCGCAGGGCGTCCTTCGCGGTGGTGGAAGGCGCCGTGCTGATGTCGGTCACGGTGTGTCTCTCCGATCCTCTAGTCCAGGTGGAAGACCTCGGTCAGCGGCCACATCCCCTCGTCGGGGCGGCCGTCGAGGTCCTCGAAGAAGGGCGCCATCTCGGCCTGCCAGCGCGCGTTGACCTCGGTCCTCGCCATCGCGGCCTGCGCGGCCTCGAAGTCGCGGGTCTCCAGGTAGCCGACCAGCAGCCCGTCGTCGCGCAGGAAGAGCGAGTAGTTGTGCCATCCGCTGTCGCGGAGGGCGGACAGCATGTCCGGCCAGACCTCCGCGTGCCGTTCGCGGTACTCCGCCAGACGCTCCGGGCGCACCTTGAGCAGGAAGCAGACGCGCTTCACGAGGATCTCCCTCTGGTGTGGCCCGCCTGCCCCGGCCGTGACCGGGAGCTCCGGAAGGACT